>DASTYM010000188.1:0-8894 GCA_035764995.1 Cyclobacteriaceae bacterium
GAAGGAATGTGATCAGGCGTGCAAAGAAGATGATGGGTGTACAGGAACCAATCGCCAATGCAGCAGAGCTACCCGATCCACATACAGGTCTGATTGTAATCGGGGTTGATCCTGCTGTTCAGGGTAAAGGATATGGTTCACAGCTTCTTCAGGAGTTTGAGCGGGTTTCTAGGGGGCTGAATTTTAAAAAAATGATGCTTACTGTACGGACACAGAATGAACAGGCCATTCGATCATATCTTCGGAATGGCTGGGAGACAACGAAGGTTGAGGGTGCTTCCACAACCATGGAGAAGCAATTGAATTGATTTGTTATTTTTGCCCAACTTTTTCCAATGAAGATTCCTTTTTCGCCCCCGTATATTGATGATGATGTAAAGAATGAAGTGCTCGCTACACTCGACTCGGGCTGGATCACTTCCGGCCCTCGTGTACTGGCATTGGAAAAGTTAGTCGCGGAGGAAATCGGCATCGATCATGTTGCGTGTTGCAGCTCGGCTACTTCCGGTTTGATGCTTATGCTGCACTGGTATGGCATCGGACCTGGTGACGAAGTCATTATCCCTGCGTACACCTATGCGGCCACCGCGCTGGTGGTCATGCATGTTGGTGCGACACCCGTGATAGTGGATGTGAAAGATGACTTCAATATCGATGTTCATGCGATTCGGAAGAAAATATCTCCAAAGACAAAAGCTATTATTCCGGTTGATATTGCCGGTTGGCCATGCAATTACGAAGGCATTTATAACCTGGTGAATGATACTGATGTTAAGAAACAGTTTCGGGCTGTTTCCGAGAATCAAAGGAAGCTAGGACGAATAATGATCTTATCGGATGCTGCACATTCTATTGGAGCAATGTACAAACAAAAACCCGTGGGGCAGTGGGGCGACTTTGTGGTATTCTCTTTTCATGCTGTGAAGAATGTTACTACTGCTGAAGGTGGAGCGATTTGTGTTAATCTTCCGAAGAACGAGTTCAATCATGAAGCGGTTTACAAGCAACTCAAACTCTGGTCGCTGAATGGGCAAACGAAAGATGCACTTTCCAAGACCACTACAGGTGGCTGGCGCTATGACATTGTCTACCCAGGTTTCAAAATGAACATGCCTGATATTTGTGCAGCCATCGGGCTGGCGCAATACCGGAAATACAACTCGCACATTTTACTGGAACGGCAACGTGTATTCAGGGATTATACAAAACGGTTTTTACCCTTCGGCTGGGCACAACTTCCGCCACAAGATAATGGTGATCAAACCTCATCGTATCATCTCTACGCGCTTCGGATTAAAAATATCACCGAACACCAACGCGACCGGATCATGGAGGAGATTGCCGCACTAGGCGTTTCGGTCAATGTTCACTTTCAACCGCTGCCTTTGCTGACTGTTTTTAAGGAACGTGGTTTTGCAATTGCTGATTTTCCCGTGGCGTTTGATAATTATTCCCGTGAGATATCGCTGCCGATTTATCCTGAACTTGATCAAATAAAAATTGAATACATCGTAAGGGCTGTCGAACAGGCATACACGCAGGTTGTTCTTTCCGTCTAGTTAACATGGCGAATAAAAAATGAAAATATTAACTGTAATCGGAGCACGGCCCCAGTTTATAAAGGCAGCAACTGTTTCTCGGGCGTTGAAGGAAAGCAATATCCCGGAAATCATCGTGCATACGGGTCAACATTTCGATAGTAACATGTCGGATATTTTCTTTGACGAAATGGTGATTCCACGCCCGGATCATTTTCTGAATATCAGCGGCCTTTCTCACGGGGCCATGACCGGGCAGATGACAGAGAAGATTGAGGGTGTATTAAAAGAAGAGAAGCCTGACTTTGTATTAGTGTACGGTGATACCAATTCAACATTAGCCGGAGCGCTCGCGGCTGTAAAGCTTCATATTCCTATTGCACATGTGGAAGCCGGACTGCGAAGTTTTAACATGCGCATGCCAGAAGAAATCAATCGAATTCTGACCGACAGAATCAGTACAAAACTTTATTGTCCAACATCTACTGCAATTGAAAATCTTCAGCGCGAAGGCTTTGATAACATAGCTTGCGAAATATTGCTTACAGGTGATGTGATGTATGATGCAGCACTTTTTTACAGTGAGCGCTCCGGGAGTTACAATACATTGGAAAAGTATAAGCTTGACAATGAAGGTTATTTCCTGGCTACAATTCATCGCGCTGAGAATACGGATAGCATTGAAAACCTGGAGGCTATTATTGGAGCCTTAAATCAATTGCATGAGCAACACCCGGTCGTGTTACCGCTTCATCCGCGTACCCGGAAAATTATTCAGGACCGGAAGCTTCCGATAGCTTTCCAAATCATAGACCCGGTTGGCTATTTTGATATGCTGAACCTGATCAAAGGCTCGCGTATGGTGCTGACGGACAGTGGTGGTCTCCAGAAAGAGGCCTACTTCTTTCAAAAGTTTTGTGTCACCATGCGTGATCAGACGGAATGGGTAGAACTTGTGAAAGGTGGATTTAATATTCTGACAGGCGCTGACAAGAATAAAATTCAGAGCGCTGTTCAGCAATTCTTAACGCGCAAGTTTGATTCAAAACCTGACTTATACGGTAATGGGAATGCAGCGGGTGTGATTGTTAAAAACCTAATTGCGTAATGGTTAAGCGCACAATAGATTTTAGTGTTGCAATCCTTGGGCTCATTGCCCTCTTTCCTTTTTTTCTAGTTATTGGTGTCTGGATCAAGCTGGATTCATCGGGTCCAGTTTTTTATTTACAGGAAAGGGTGGGGAAGAACATGAAGCTTTTCAAACTCTTCAAGTTCCGCACGATGAGGGTTGATGCTGATAAGCATACAGCCATTACTATTGGTACACGCGATCCCCGAATTACATCGTTTGGTTATTATCTTCGCAAGTATAAAATAGATGAATTGCCCCAGCTCATCAATGTATTCCAGGGTAACATGAGTTTAGTAGGGCCACGCCCTGAAGTTAAAAAATTTGTGGATCTATATACGGATAAACAGAAAGATGTTCTCTCTGTGAAACCCGGCATCACCGACTACGCTTCCATCGAGTTTCGAAACGAGAACCAACTGCTTGAAGGTAAACCTGACCCAATTGATTTCTATATTAAAGAAATTATGCCGGAAAAGTTACGTCTCAATTTGAAGTATATTGATAATCAATCATTCTGGACAGATATTCGAGTAATCCTGAAAACACTTTTCCTTATTATTGCCAGAAAGTAGGAGTGAAGCACTTATATCATCGATATTATAAGCGATTATTTGATATTTTTTTTGCAATCTTTTTGCTGATAGGCCTGTCTTGGTTTATTCTGCTTGTCATCATCCTTTATTTATTAACATTTCAACTTCCAATTATCTTTTCTCAAATGCGAATTGGAAGAAATGGCACGACCTTCGTCATGTATAAATTCCGAACACTTAAAAATATGGATGCTCCTTTGCAACAAAGGCGATTCTGGCTAGGTGATTTTTTACGAGCCACAAATGCTGATGAGTTACCTCAATTATGGAATGTCTTACTAGGGGAGATGTCGCTAGTAGGGCCTAGACCGATGCCGCTTGAATATGGACCTTTGTTCACCCAGGAGCAAAATACAAGACACTTGGTCCGGCCAGGAATTACAGGTTATGCACAGGTGTATGGAAAAAATAGTATTTCATGGGAACAGAAGTTCAATTATGATTTGGAATATGTGAAGCATATCACTTTCTGGACTGATGTTAAAATTTTAATGAAAACCATTACTTTAGTTCTCTCCATGAAACGAGACGTTTCATTAATGGAAGAAAAATTTAAAGGTTAGTACATGAAAGATATTGCCATCGTAGGTAGCGGAGGATTAGGAAAAGAAACGGCAGTATTGGTCCATCAGATCAATGAACAAGAACTGACCTGGAACTTAACCGGTTTTTATGATGATGGAATGCAGGCGGGGCAAAAAGTGGCAGGGCATCTGGTATTGGGTAAAATAGAAGAATTAAATAAAGTTGATTACCCACTCTATGTTGTAGTGGCAATTGGAGATCCGATCGTCAAAAAAAGGATCGTTCAGCGAATTCAAAACGCACAAATTAAATTTCCGGTACTGGTTCATCCTTCTGCTGTAATTGGTTTAAATATCCAGGTAGGTGAGGGTTCAATCATTACAGCGGGTTGTCGTTTAACCGTTGATATTAAAATTGAAAGGCACGTGTTACTAAATCTCAATACAACTGTCGGTCATGACGTGGTCATCAATAATTTTTCCTCTATAATGCCGGGTGTTCATTTATCAGGGCACGTAAAAGTGGGTGAATCTGTTTTAATTGGAACAGGAGCATCAGTGTTACAACAGGTTTCTATTGAAGATCACGCTATCCTGGGCGCAGGTGCAGTAGTCAACAGGTCGGTAAAAGAAGGAATTACAGTGGCAGGCGTGCCTGCACGGTCTATTTTTAAAAAATGAGAGAGCTCATACCTGCATTTCGTTTTCTGGCAATCTTTGTTGGTCTCTATTTTGGGCTAAATCTCCTCTATGGGCTTTGGATTTATTCGTATGGCACGCAGGTAGACGCAGCGACATCAGCCGTTACCCGACAGTCATCTGTGTTGCTGAATTTATTTGGAGAGAAAACGAGTATTGCGCTAAAATTATCTTCTCCTTCTATTTCTATCTTGAATCCTTCCGGTGTGGTTGTAAATGTTTTCGAAGGTTGTAATGGACTAAACGTGATGATCGTGTTTGTTGCCTTCCTCTTTGCTTTCAGTGAACAAAAGAAAAAAATAACATGGTTTCTGCCACTGGGGCTATTGATCATTTATATCGCCAATATCGGTAGGGTGATGGCGCTGTATTATGTTGCAGAGTATTGGAAAGCTTATTTTTACTATGTGCATAAGTACGTTTTAACTGCTTTTTTGTACGCACTTGTTTTTGTGTTATGGTGGTTCTGGATTGAAAAGATAAGCGGTATTTCGTTGCGGAATGTAACGCTAAGTAAGCAATCATGAAGAAGTATTTCCTGATCGCGATCTCGTTGAGTATGCTGCTCCTGGTTTACCTCTTCCAACGCGTGAGCTTCGCTGGTTTAATTAATACTTTTTTGCCGGAAGCTATTCAAATCATCAACCCTAATTTCATTTTCGCAATGAACAAAACGATCCGGTTAATCCTGAATGATGTCGCATGTATAATATTTATTTACGCTGTCTTTGAAAAACAACTTTACCTGAAGGCAGCATATTATCTTTTTTTGATTGAACTAGTTTTGTTGTTGCCATTATATCTAATATTGAAATTGAACCTGGAAGGTGATTCTGAACTTTCTTCTCCTTTACTTTCTCAGGTTCACAGGCTTATTGTAAATCCATTATTAATGTTTTTATTGATGATGGGGTTTGTGTATCAGAATTTGACAGTTAAGAAATCCTAATTTTTCGATGGCAATGCCTTACAAGATTCCGCTATCTTATAACCCGATAGATATTTCTAAGCTGGCGGAGGTGCTTATCCAATATGAAGGCATGCACCACAATCAAATTGTGACTGATTTTGAAACTGCGTTACAAAAAACAACAGGGGCGCCATTTGTGGTTGCATTGAATTCCGGAACATCAGCAATTCATTTGGCTCTTAAAGTTCTGGGGGTAGGAGCGGAAGATATTGTGATCGTACCAGCATTTACCTACGTAGCATCGGTCAACCCGGTTCGCTATCTGGGGGCAGTACCTGTTTTTATCGATTCGGAGGCAGAAACATGGAATATGGATCCAAATCTGTTGGAGAAAGCCATTAAGGATCTGTCGCGATTAAACAGAATACCAAAAGCGATAATTCTGGTGCATACTTATGGCATGCCAAGCAAAATGGAGGATATAATGCGGCTTGCTGAACATTATAATATTCCAATTATTGAAGACGCTGCCGAATCAATTGGTTCACGATACAGAAATCAACAGGTGGGTACTTTTGGTGATATTGGGATCTACTCATTCAACAACAATAAAGTATTAACAACCTATGGCGGGGGCGCCTTTATTACAAAAAAGGCCGATTTAGCTCAGAAAGCACGTTATTTTGCAAGCCAGGCCCGCGAACCATTGCCCTATTACGAGCATAAAGAGGTTGGCTATAATTATGCAATGAGCCCGTTGTGTGCAGCGTCAGGTCTTAGCCAACTGCCTGAGTTGAGCACCAGAATTAATGAAAGGAGAAGGATATTCGAAAACTACCGCATGAGTTTTCAGGAGTATGAAGTGCAATTGCAGCCTGAAAACGAGAGTAATTACTCAAATCGGTGGTTTACAGCGCTTCTTTTTAAGGATGAGGCAACCCGAAAGATGATTTCTTCCGTCCTCCAACAGGCAGGGGCCGAGACAAGACCCCTGTGGAACCCAATTAACCAACAACCTGTATATCAACAGTTTACAGGTGTATTGAACGATACCGCAAACCAGTTTTTTAAAAGAGGATTATGCCTGCCATCGAGCTCCGGAATGACATCAGAAGAACAGCAGATATTGACAGAATTGATCCGAAAAAACTTGTAATTGGAGGAGTTACAAAATAGCCAAAAATGGGTATTTAGATAAGTTTTCTGCTAAAACTGGTGATTTTGCTTATTTTTGTATTTTGGTCCTAAATCGAGTATTCATGAAGAAGTTTGGTTGGCTCTGCCTTTTATTAACCCTTCCATATTTAATTAAAGCGCAAGTATCCTCAATCGGTTCTGGTGACTGGAACACCCCAGGAAATTGGAGTTGTACTTGTATACCTGGCCCTGGTAATGGAACTGTTACCATTTCCCCTTTCGATATAATAACTCTTAGCAGCGGAGCACAACAAGTAGATGCTTTAGTTGTCGATAGTGACGCTACCTTAAATTTGAATGGAGGAACAATGGTAGT
Organism: Cyclobacteriaceae bacterium; assembly: GCA_035764995.1. GTDB lineage: Bacteria > Bacteroidota > Bacteroidia > Cytophagales > Cyclobacteriaceae > UBA2336. Next base: position 6,910 of record DASTYM010000188.1, read on the forward strand.
GACAGGATCCATTGATGTTGTTGTTGGTGATGGCTTCTCAACTTTTGATGGGTTTCTTAACATTGGGTCTGGCGGCTCGCTAGAAGGGCGTTCAACATTTACAAGTAGCGCTGGTAATACTCAGATTGATGGTTTTTACATTCACAATCAAAATGGTGGAGCAATACCCGATGCCAGTTGGAATTCTGGCTCTACCCTTGAAGTAAGAGGTGTTACAACTACCGCACCTACAAATTTCGGACAGTCTTTTTATAACTTAAGATGGAATAGTACCCATACAGCGGCCATTTCGCTGGGAGCACAATTGACAACAATCTTAAACGACTTGACAATTGTGAGCACAGGGTCTACAAGGGCTCTGAATTTATCTACAAATACGAATGGCACCCTTAATATTACCGGAGATTTATTTATTCAGGGCTCTTCACTATTTGGTGTAGTGGGTACCGGATCGTACACATTAAACATTGGGCAAAACTTGGAGATTAGTTCTACCCTAACAAATTCATTCCTCTTGACAGGTTCAGGATCTCCAGTGGTCAATGTCACCGGGAATTTTATTAAATCTGGGACAGGGACTGTGAACTTTGCAAGTTCAACACTAGCTGCAGGTGCTTCTGCTTTAAATATTTCTGGAAACTTTACTATGTCTGCCGGAACTTTAACTGAAACCGGTATAGGAAATGGTACGGTTAATTTTGTAGGAAGTGGAACACACATTTTTAGTAAAACGGGCGGATCAATTTCAAATACCGTTAATTTCACAAATGCAAGTACGTCAACACTTGATTTAGGAACTTCAATCCTAGAAGGTGGCGGGGCCTTTACAAACAATGGAACAATTCAGCTGGGTTCTGTACACGCATCTGGAGCACTCCAAAATACCGCAACATTAGATGCTGATTGTGGTAATATTATTACACCTTTTGCTACCCGGACCTTTGCGGCAAACTCAACCATTATTTATAATGGTTCAGCAATACAAGCAATTGGCGATGGATTCCCTTCGTCAGGTGGTGATGTTAATCTGACTATTAACAACAGCAATAACGTTAACCTAAGTGATAATCTTGAAATCGTTGCACTGAGAACGTTAACACTGACATCAGGTAATATTGTAATCGGAAATAAAACATTAACAATAAACGGTACTATAAGCGGTTCGGGAGGGATTGTAGGAGGAGCAACATCAAATATGGTGATTGGTGGAACAGGGAACTTTGGTACACTTACATTCGCAGGCACTAACCAGCTCCTGAATTTTACAATCAATAGAACTTCTTCAGGTCTCGTTACTCTTGGTGGTAACTTGACAATACTTGGCACATTTACTCAAACCGCAGGAGATATCGCGCTGAACGGATTTAATTTATCAATTCAAGGAAATTTTGCCAGAACAGCCGGAAACATTACAGTAAACAGCGCGTCAACTCTGGCGTTTGAAGGAGCTGGTACTTTGCCCACCAGTGTTGGACTTTCTGGCACAACATTAAGCACACTGACGCTTGATCGTTCAGGAGCTACGTTAACTTCAGGTGCCAGCATAACGGTTACAAATCTGAATTTGCTAGATGGCACTTTTGCAAATGGTGCAGGTTTTGCAATAGCCAGTGGTGGTACGATCACACGAAACGCGGGTGTCATAAATACTTCACCGACAAGTACAGGTACATATAATATCTTTTATAATGTTTCTGGAACAATAAGCTCAGGAAATGAATTACCGGCAGTAACAACCCGAATTCAAAATGTAACTATTGATGGAGGAGGAGATGTTAATCTTTCAGCCAGTCGCACCATCAACGGCAATCTTACCTTGACAAGCGGTGATTTTAACATTGGCTCTAATACGGTTACACTTGAAGGCAACCTGGTGGCTAATACAAGCAGTACATTTACATCAGGTACTTTCATTTTTGATGGAAACACAACCATCAGCGGAAGCGCAGTTCCTACATTTGGGAACATCATATTGACTGATACGA
>DASTYM010000189.1:0-2232 GCA_035764995.1 Cyclobacteriaceae bacterium
AGGTGATACTTCTTATTTCTCATGAGATATGCCATTTACTCAGAGTGTAGTATCATCGGCTCAATTTTTCTGATCAAAAGTTTTATCAAATTTTTTTTGAACTTCGCACCTCGATCCAACTTTGAAACTAACGGTGTAAAAAAAAGGAGATCTCTCGACCTCCTTTCAAATTTCTTATTCGCAGGAATTAAACCTAGACCTTTTCCCTACCCGTTACATTGGTTTCAGCGTGGTGTTCTGGTTTCTCCAGGATCTTTGCGATCCAGGCCAAAATAAGTGCTGAAAATATGAACACCATGTGTATGGCTATCTCGTAGTTCAGTTCCATGAACCCCGAGGTTTCTGTTTCGGTATGAACATCAATAAAAGTTCTTAACAAGTGCACCCCTGAAATTGACGCTAGTGAAGTTGCCAGCTTAACCTTCAGGCGATCGGCATCCAAATGATCAATCCATTGCGGCCGGTCCTCTTTTCCGTCAAAATCCAACTTGCTTGTAAATATGGAATAACCGCCAATAATGACGATGATTAACAGGTTCATGACCATCGACACGTCAATCAATCCCAAAATGGCAAGCATGGCTTTAACCTCCGTAATCACTGTAATGTCATTCCAAAGTGTGGTCAACTCCTCCATGAACTTATAGACGTACAGGAGTGATCCGATAATAAGGCCGAGGTAAACGGGCGCCTGAAGCCACCGGGAGAAAAAGATCAAAAATTCAACGATGTTCTCAACGGCCTTGTTGATTGCTCGAAAAAATTTCATAGAAGGGGGTTTCCTCAAAAAAAGGAAACTTTTCCTGAGCAAAGAAATTTTTTTAAAAAAAATTATTGGGCTTGATAGAAAAGGAAGGAGGTCCCGCGACCTCCCCCCAATCATCTATGAAAAGCGAAGCCAGGTAATAAAGTCTCTTTAGTGCTTTCCGTTGTTGTGTAACACTTCGGCTAATTCTTCGGGCACCATCTTTACGGTTTTGATGATGCGTGCTGCCACCTTGTAAGGATCAGCTGATGAGTTTGGCCTGCGGTCTTCAAGCCAGCCTCTCCATCCTCCTTCTACGGTAGCTATCGGAATTCTAATCGATGCTCCGCGATCGGAGACACCGTACGAGAACTTATCGATCGATTGTGTTTCGTGTTTGCCTGTGAGGCGCAAGTGATTGTCGGCACCGTAGACTTCGATGTGTTCTTTCACTACGGGTGCAAATGCCTGACAAATTTGATCGTAAACATCTTTTGAACCACACTCGCGCAGTAATGAGTTAGAGAAGTTTGCATGCATGCCTGAACCATTCCAATCGGTATTGCCGAGCGGTTTGCAGTACCAGTTAATGGCCACGCCATATTTCTCTGCTGTGCGTTCAAGCAAGTAGCGAGCAACCCAAACCTGATCACCTGCTTCCTTTGCGCCTTTTGCAAAAATCTGGAACTCCCATTGGCCTGTGGCCACTTCTGAGTTAATTCCTTCTACGTTGATACCCGCTGCCAGGCATAAATCAAGATGCTCTTCCACGATTTGTCTTCCGAAAGCATTCTTTGCTCCTACCGAACAATAATAAGGGCCCTGTGGTGCGGGGTATCCATTCTCCGGAAAGCCGAGTGGTTTATTTGTTTCCGGATTCCATAGGAAATACTCCTGTTCGAATCCAAACCAGAAGTCGCGATCATCATCTTCGATAGTTGCACGACCATTTGAAACATGTGGTGTTCCATCCGGATTCAACACTTCACTCATTACCAAATACGCATCGTTTCTTCCCGGATCAGCAAAGAGTGCAACCGGTTTCAGCAAACAATCGGATGAGCGACCCGTGGCTTGTTCTGTCGAACTTCCATCGAAAGACCAGATCGGACAACTCTCGAGTTGTGCATCAAAATTCTTTACAATTTTTGTTTTGCTTCGAAGGCTCTGTGTTGGCACATAGCCATCGAGCCAAATGTATTCGAGTTTTACCTTTTTCATAATGATTTGTTTTTGTAGTGATTTTTCATTTTTTAAAATTTATAAACAGCCGCCAGGTTGATGGACGGCAACAAGCTCTTAGCCTCGCCACTATCTGACACATAGGAATCTTCTGATGTTTTATCGATCCGGAATTCAGGAATAAATGTGAGTCCACCGGTTTTATAATTCGCAGATAATGTAAACTCCATCACGCTGCCATCGCCATTCGAGTCAACTCCAATGATTGGGTCAGCAAAGTGGCTGTTGGTTGTTGAGAAGTATTC
>DASTYM010000190.1:0-7603 GCA_035764995.1 Cyclobacteriaceae bacterium
CGTCATGAGAAAGGGGTCATTTTGGTTTTATCTCCTCAGGGAAAATTAATCCGGGAAGTGACATTAAAAGGAAAAAAATGCAGCAATCTTGTTTTTGGCGGAAAAGATGGAAAAACCGTTTTTATCACACTGCAAGACCGAAAGGGAATGGAGAAATTCCAGAATGATATTCGCGGAAAAAATTGAATCGTTTACAACCTGATTTCCATGGAAAGTGTCATATAAAGCATGAGAAATCTTATCCGAATATTCCTTGTGACCTTGATCACCCTGGGCTACACTTCCTGTGAAGATACCTCCAAGTCATCCACTTGCGATGTAGCCAATCCTGCTGAAGATTTGTCGTGGTTAAAAACCATGATCGAATCATGGGAAGCTAACTCAACAATTTACACCTATCAATACGTTCTACAGGGCACTTACTTAGGTCAAACAGTGTTTATTGCTGCAAATTGTTGCCCCTTTTGTGATTCATATTTTCCAATCTTCAACTGTGAAGGTGAAGGACTTGAAGGAGTAATTTTTCAGGATATAAAGAACCTAAAAACCATTTGGAAGCCAGACGATTCACAATGCACCTTGTGAGTAAACAGCTTAACCCTGGGCTAACTTACTTTTCTTGTAACCATAGCTGAAATAAATCGCCAGACCTATGATAAGCCATGTTACGAACGCTCCCCAGTTCCACACACCAAGTTCGGTCATGAGGTAAAGGTTCGTCAGTATTCCAAGAATTGGCAGTAAAGATAAATTATGCTTGAAACTTAAAAGGGCCAAAACTACCCAAGTAATCCAAAACACAATCAATAGAGGCTTGTCACTCAACATCGTTTCGTAGTGATTAGAATTGATTGCGATTGCTGCAGCAATAACAAATGCAATCGGAACAATGTACTTTCCATTTACATAGGGCACTCGAAATTTCGCATGTTTACTAAGTCCATTCATGTCCATGTACAGAACACCACCGCAAACCACAATAAATGCAAAGAATGTTCCTACACTGGTAAGGTCTACGAAAAATTGCATATTCATAAACATGGAAGGTACAGCAACAACGATTCCTGTTACAATAGTTGCAAATGAAGGAGTCTTGAATTTCGGATGTATTTTCGAAAATCGTGGCCATAGCAACCCGTCTCTACTCATGGTCATCCAAATCCGTGGCTGACCCAACTGGTACACCAGCAAAGCACTGGTTATTGCTACAACAGCAGAAATAGAAATTACACCTGCCATAAAATTAAATCCGACTTTTTGGAATACATAAGCCAGGGGATCATCAACCATAAGCTCCTTATAATTGACCATTCCGGTCAGGACCAGAGCAATGAGTACATACAGCACGGTACAGATACCCAAACACCAGAGCATAGCCCGTGGAAGATCGCGCTGAGGATTTTTACACTCTTCTGCGGTGGTGGATATTGAATCAAAACCAATGAATGCAAAAAAAACAGCTGCTACGCTGCTCAGTACTCCGCCAACGCCATTGGGGGCAAATGGACTCCAGTTTTCCGGCTGCACATAAAACGCACCAGCTCCAATCACTAACAGTATGACACCAAGCTTCAGCGCGACCAACAGGTTACTCGCATTGCGCGACTCCTTGATACCGACATACACTAAAGCCGTGATTAACACGGTAATGAGTCCTGCTGGCAAATCGAGTATTAGTTTCAATCCACCCAACGATGGAGCCGCAGATCGCACCTCTTCACTCGCGGAACCCGGATCGACTGTGAGCCACCCGGGCAAATGCAGGTCAAAGCCCGCCAACATGGAAGTAAAATACTCCGACCATGAAATTGCAACAACCATATTCGATACAGCATATTCCAATATCAAGGCCCATCCGATAATCCATGCGAAGACTTCCCCAAAAGAAACATATGCATATGTGTAAGCACTGCCGGATACTGGAACCGTTGAGGCGAACTGAGCATAACTCAACGCTGTGAATATGCAGGCAATTGCAGTAAAAATGAAAAGTAATGCCACTGCCGGGCCGCCATTAAAACTTGCGCGGCCAATCGTACTGAAAATGCCGGCTCCGATAATGGCTGCTATTCCTAATAAAGTAAGGTCGCGAGTTCCCAGGATTTTTTTTAACTGACCATGGAGCCCATCTCTTTCTCCGGATTGAACATCCTTTAGAATGGTTTCGACTGATTTCTTACGAAAAAGAGAATTTGACATGCCTGTAGGTTTAAGGGCTGAAAAATAGGTAAAAAGGTTCAGGAATTATAGGGCATAAATTTTTCACCTTGCGCGAGGGGCTTATCTTTACGCTGCATGAGAGGGGAACAGGACTTTCAAAAAACAATTACGCATGAAGAAATCAATTTACTTCCGCTGAAAGCATTCAAAGGAAAGATTGAACTCATCACTGACCCTGAAGTATTACCAAAAGTTTTTAAGGAGATTAAGGACCATGATGTGGTTGGTTTTGATACTGAAACAAAACCGGCCTTCGTAAAAGGACAGGTTCATAAAGTATCGCTATTGCAACTTGCCATCCCGCATAAAGTGTTTTTAATACGACTCAATTTTACGGGGCTTGATAAAGAGATCGCCCATTTCCTTGAGAGCGGAAAAATAATCAAAGCGGGTGTAGGTATCCGCGATGACATTAAAACGCTTCATCGTCTTGGTCGCTTCCATGCTGACGGATTTGCAGAACTTTCCACGATGGCTCGTGAAGCAGGATTGGAGGTAGAGAGTGTTAAAAAACTTACTGCGCTATTACTGGGGTTCAGAATTTCAAAAGGCGCTCAAACATCCAATTGGGAAGCAGAGAAACTTAACGAAAAGCAAATTATTTACGCAGCTACGGACGCCTGGGTGTGTTTAGAGATTTATAAAAGACTGATCACAAGAATCAACGGAACAAATCACAAATGAAAAAAGGCCTTTCAGCCTTTTTTCATTTTCATCATTATTCTTTTTTCGAACCGCTACTTCCCTTGCCCGAGATCGAACTTCTCATTTCAGTATCCGCCTGAACGTTTTGCATTTTGTAGTAATCCATTACACCGAGATTTCCTTTTGTAAATGCCTCGGCAATTGCTTTTGGAATTTCAGCTTCGGCCTGAATTACGTTGGCGCGGGCTTCCTGCGCTTTTGCGATCATTTCCTGCTCTAACGCAACGGCCATCGCTCTTCTTTCTTCTGCTTTTGCCTCGGCCACTTTTAAGTCGGCAGTAGCCTGATCGATTTGAAGTTTCGCACCGATGTTGGCACCCACATCAACATCTGCAATATCGATAGAGAGAATTTCAAATGCTGTTCCGGCATCAAGTCCACGTGACAAAACAAGTTTTGAAATTTTATCAGGGCTTTCTAATACTTCTTTGTGTGATTTAGCCTGACCGATTGATGAAACAATACCTTCACCAACACGTGCCAGAATTGTATCTTCACCAGCACCACCCACTAATTGTGCGATGCTTGCGCGAACTGTCACACGTGCTACAGCGATCAATTGAATACCGTCAGCCGCTACAGCAGCAACTTTTGGAGTGTTGATCACTTTAGGGTTTACTGAAATCTGCACGGCCTGAAAAACATCACGGCCAGCCAGGTCAATCGCAGTCGCTTGTTTAAATTCAAGTTTAATATTGGCCTTATCGGCAGAGATCAGCGCACGAATTACATTGGGCACATTACCGCCAGCGAGGTAGTGAGTTTCCAATTCGTTAGAAGTCAATTTCAATCCTGCTTTCGTAGCTGTAATCAGTGACTCCACTACTACACGAGGTGGAACTTTCCGGATACGCATGAACACCAACTCCGCTAAACCAACGCGCACGCCAGAGAAAATTGCGGTGATCCAAAGATTGACAGGGACAAAATAGAGGAAGATGAAAAACAGGATTATACCTGCAAAGATTATAAATAAAAGTGCTACACCTGGGATGTCCATAAGCGTTGATTAATTGGTTAGGGTTTATTGAATAGGTTCTACTAGAATATCGTTTAAACGGATCTTAACAATTCTGACTTTCACGCCATTGTTAACAAATTCTCCGTTGGTTTTTACTTCAAAAATTTTTCCATTGAATTCAGCTGATCCCATCGGGCGTAGTACTGAAGTAGCAGTTCCTTCCTCGCCTTCAGATAAGTGATCTGCCATACCTTCGTTGACTTTACTATCAATAGCTGATTGATGGGAAAATTTTTTCCAGGCTCCCTTTCTAAAACTTAAATAGAGTATCGCAGCCGATGACAAGGTTGTTCCCAATAAAACATAAAAACCTACTTCACTACCGAAATGGCTATAGCTGAAAACAATGCCTACAATCGTAAAAATGAGACCCAGAAATCCTACAACGGTAGTTCCCGGGATGAAGACAATTTCAACGATAATAAGCAATAATCCGGCAAGAATTAAAGCAGCAATGACCAACCACATAACTTTTATAGTAGGGAGATCAAAAATACGAAAGTTTCGGCACTAGTCATTAGTCATTGGTCATTAGCGATAGATTCCTGATGACAAATGACTAATGACTTAATAGGCTCGCGCAAACAGTACCCTTCTTGAAGATGGTTTTCCCGAATACACACATTTTCCACTTTCTTCAGCGGCATCCAACGGAATGCAACGGATGGTTGCTTTCGTCTCCTCTTTTATGGCAGCTTCGGTTTCTTTTGTTCCATCCCAGTGTGCTGCTACAAAACCTGCCTTACCGTCAAGCACTTTTTTAAATTCATCGTAGCTGTCAACTTTCGTTGTCATCTCCCCGCGATACTTCACGGCCTTCTGATAAATATTCTTTTGAATTTCATCCAACAGCAACAACACATTGACAGCAGCCTCGTCCATTTTCATCACCTGTTTTGTCTTCGTATCTCTGCGGGCAACTTCAACCGTTCCGTTTTCAAGGTCGCGGGGTCCTATGGCTATTCGTACGGGTACGCCCTTCAATTCCCACTCTGCAAATTTAAAGCCTGGCTTTTGTGTGTCGCGGTTGTCGAACTTCATGGTAATGTTGTGCTTGCGAAGTTCCGCCATGATTTCATTCACTTTTTCAGTAATCGCGTTCAACTCTGCATCACTTTTAAAGATAGGCACGATAACAACCTGGATAGGTGCCAGCTTTGGAGGCAACACCAATCCATCATCATCGGAGTGTGCCATGATGAGGGCACCGATCAGGCGTGTTGTAACACCCCACGAAGTAGCCCATACGTAATCAAGTTTACCTTCTTTGGAGGCAAACTTCACATCGAAAGCTTTCGCAAAATTTTGTCCAAGGAAGTGGGAAGTACCTGCCTGAAGTGCCTTACCATCTTGCATCAAAGCTTCGATACAAAAAGTTTCCACTGCTCCGGCAAAACGCTCGTTCTCTGTTTTCACACCTTTTATTACAGGCAGTGCCATCCAATTCTCAGCAAAATCCGTGTACACATCCAACATCTTTTTTGCTTCCTGAACAGCTTCCTCCGAAGTAGCATGAGCGGTGTGGCCTTCCTGCCAGAGAAATTCTGATGTACGTAAAAACAATCTCGTTCGCATTTCCCAGCGAACCACGTTTGCCCACTGATTGATGAGCAAAGGAAGATCACGATAGCTTTGAATCCACCCTCGATAGGTATTCCAAATAATTGTTTCAGAGGTCGGACGAATAATTAATTCTTCTTCCAGCTTGGCATCGGGGTCAACCATGATACCGCTTCCATCCTCTGCATTTTTTAACCTGTAGTGAGTCACCACTGCGCATTCTTTCGCAAAACCCTCAACATGACTGGCTTCTTTCGCCAGGTACGATTTGGGTATAAAAAGAGGAAAGTAAGCATTCACGTGGCCAGTGTCTTTAAACATCTTATCCAGGGCCTGTTGCATCTTTTCCCAAATGCTATATCCATAGGGCTTAATGATCATACAGCCACGAACATCGGAGTGTTCAGCCAAATCTGCTTTTTTCACTAACTCATTGTACCACTGCGAGTAATCTTCACTTCGGCTTGGAATTTCTTTGCCCATGTTGGTATAATTATTGTCCTATTTTAAATATCCGGCAAATATAAAGCAGGTTGGATGGGAATAAAGGGAATCAACCAATTAAATAGCCTTTATACCCCCAATTTTGTAGATTTCGGGAACACTTTTTGGCATTTTGAACGTTTACTATTTAACAAGTAAATACTGGCATTATGAAAGCAAAAGTTATAATAGGAAGTTATTTGACCCCGATCATTATCGGGATGATGACTTTCGAAGTAGTAGCGCAGCGGGCAGAAAATGATGACATGTATTTCAATTCAAAGGACCGCGAAAAACTGAAGACCGAAAAGTCAGTTGCATCTAACGCATCTGCCAACGATAAAATTGATGCTGACTACAATTCTTTCCGCAAGAAGCATTTCGATAAAGACGAACCGGAAACTGAAGCTGTAAACGATACAGTAAATCCAACAGATAGTTATTCGGCCCGCAACGTAAATCCGGAATATATTTCGCGTTCAAACTCAGCGCAGGCTAGTGAAGAGGAGAGTTACTATATAGAAGGATACGTACCAGCCAATACATATGACAGTTACAGTGCCTCTAACAACAACAGTTGGCATTCCAACAACGGTTACTACGGAAACTACGGTTCTAATTATGGATACGGCTCACCTTATGGATATGGATCTCCATATAATTCGATGTACAGTCCCTACTATGGATCATACAATCCATGGATGAGTCCTTACTATGGATCTGGCTTGACGCTTTCTTTAGGTTATATGTGGGGAAGTCCTGGATGGAATTACGGCATGAGCTATGGTTGGGGTAACTCATATTACAATCCTTACAGCTACTATCCTTCCTATTATTCTCCTTACTACTATGGTAATAACTACGGATATGGATATCCAACTTATTATTATGGTAGCTCTGACGCTTCACGACCTAACTATGGAAAGCGGCCATCCAGACATTCAGCAATTGTTGCTCCTACACCACGTTCCTCTGAACGTGTAACATCCACTGCAACAACCAATGGTAACTCAGGTGGGCGTACCAGACAAACCGTTGATGAATATTATGTGAAACCTTTCAAAAGAACTTCCGCAAGTGATTCATATATAAATTCCTCAACAGGGGGTTCACGTTACGTGAGCCCATCATCGGATTACTCAGGCCGAACTCGCGATTCATATAATAGTTCAAGAGACAGATCTTCATCCACTCCTGCGTACTCAACTCCAACAAGAAGCAGTTCATCAGGAATGAGCATGCCAACAAGATCTTCGTCTTCCGGAGGCGGGAGCGGAAGTTCACCTGCACCAAGAAAGAGAGATTAATTCTGGGGTCACTCATGACGAAATTAATAATCAGGCTATGCCTTTGTGCTATTCTTGTGTCTGCCGGTTTCAGTGGACGAGCCCAGGGGTTTGTTGAGAATGCATTGCTCTTCAGCAGGACAAAACCAGGAGGTAGCGCCCGAATTCAAGCCATGGGCGGTGCTCAAATTGCATTGGGCGGAGATTTCAGTTCGGCCCTTTCAAACCCGGCAGGCTTAGGGATGTACAACCGTTCTGAGATAACCTTTAGCCCAGGTCTCAATTTTTACAATACAGATGCAGAACATCTCGGAACAAATTCCAGCGA
>DASTYM010000191.1:0-2258 GCA_035764995.1 Cyclobacteriaceae bacterium
TTTGCTGACTTTTGTCAAAAGCCCTTCCATCGATTTCGCGGTGATGACCTGATCATATTTACCAACGTAAATCGTAAGGCCAATATTGTTTGAATTGATCAGAGAAGCCACACGGCTCATATCAAATTTCAGATACCTGAACACTACCCACGAATAGTAAACCTGTTCCCGTTTCGCTTGTGTGTTCATTTGTGATTCAACAAAACGCAAAATTCCCTTATCGATGAAGCCCAGTTTAAAAGCAAGGTTTGCAATCCAATGAAACCGTTCGGGTTTCAGGATCATACTCTTGAATAATTGACGGGTGGATGAATTGGAGGTGGCAAGTGTGTACCACGGACTAATTTTAATGCCATCTGGTGCAAGCAAAAAAATGTTCTCTGTCTTTTCAGGGAAAGCTTCGAGACTTGCCAGTGCGAATTTTCCACCCATGCTGAATCCAAAAACGCTAAAGCGATCAATTTTATGATGACGGAGGAATATGCCAAGCAGTTTTTTCCAGTACAATTTTTCAAGCGGCTTTTCATTCTGATTCCATTCACTGTTTCCGTGAAAGAAAATATCGAATGAATAAATTTTATATTCCGTTGAGATTTTTTTGAACAATTCCGAAAATGTCATGTGATTTTGCCCAAACCCATGAAAAACCAATAGAGGTTTTGAGCCCGTTCCGGAAATGCCGTAATGCAAAATGGTATTTTCGTGTTGTATCGACTGATCCACGAGTCTAAATAAAATCTAAAATGGAAAATAAATTACATTTGAATCTATGAAATGCTTTGCAATTCTTTTCGTCATTCTTTCTTTCCAGCTGACTGCTCAAGACAGAACTACTTCAGGAAATCCGGTTTTTCCGGGATGGTATGCAGATCCGGAGGGAGCAATTTTTAAAGGCCGTTATTGGATCTATCCAACGTATTCAGATGTGTATGAAAAACAGGTTTTTTTTGATGCATTCTCTTCTTCGGATCTTGTTCATTGGACAAAGCATGAGCGAATTTTAGATACAGCGAATGTTAAATGGGCGAAACGTGCTGTTTGGGCTCCATCCATTACAGAAAAAGGAGGGAAGTATTACTTGTTTTTTGGAGCGAATGATATTCAAAGCGATCAGGAGTATGGAGGAATTGGAGTTGCAGTAGCTGATAATCCCGCAGGTCCATTTAAGGATTATTTAGGCAAGCCGCTGGTCGATAAGTTTCACAATGGAGCACAACCGATTGATCAGTTTGTGTTTAAAGACAAGGATGATCACTACCTGATCTATGGCGGGTGGCGTCATTGTAACATTGCAAAGTTAAATAAGAACTTTACAGGATTCACTCCATTTAGTGACGGAACGATTTTCAAAGAGATCACACCCGAGAAGTATGTAGAAGGCCCGTTTATGTTTAAGCGAAACGGAAAATACTATTTCATGTGGTCGGAGGGGGGCTGGACGGGTCCTGATTACAGTGTTGCGTATGCAATTGCAGATTCACCGTTTGGACCTTTTAAACGAGTTGATAAAATTTTACAACAGAATGAGAAGATAGCAAGAGGTGCTGGTCATCATTCTGTGATTAAGCATCCGAAGAAAGATGAATACTATATTGTATATCATCGCAGGCCCCTTGATCAAACGGATCGGAATGCAAGAGTTACATGTATTGATCAATTATTGTTTGATGAAAAGGGATTGATTAAGCCGGTTGTGATTACCAATGAGGGTGTGAAGGCGAATCCGATTAAGTAATTCTCATTCTCTGCGATCTTGCTTTTCGTTCTCTGCATACTTTGCGGTTAATTTTTTTTACCGCAAAGTTCGCAGAGTAAATTCACGCAGAGATTCGCAGAGTTACTTGATTTCAAATTGCGCAGTCACCTGCGCTTGCAGGCGGATTTTTCTAAACCCAATCTGACTCTCTTCTCCAGGCATATCACCACGAACCATCATGTTGGCGGCTCTCATCTGTGGCTGATAAGGTTCGTAATCAATTTCACGCACCATGATAGGTTTCCCAATCTCAGCACCAATGGATTTCAATAATGTTTCAGCTTTTACTTTCGCGATTTGTAGTGCTTTCACTTTTAATTCCAGCTTGATTTTTTCAAAATCAGAATGATGTAGCCTGGTAACATCAACATAATCAACTTTCACAGGCTCCAGTTTGGTGAGAAATTTTTCCAGCTCCGCAGCACTGGTGAGTTTTAATTGATACGTTTTCTCACGAAAAGCATCTTTCTCTTTTTTAGTGAGTTTATCAAGTCTAGAGCCT
>DASTYM010000192.1:0-5879 GCA_035764995.1 Cyclobacteriaceae bacterium
GAAGCTGCGAAAATGAGCCTCGAATCCTCACGTGAGAATGTGAATGAGGTGATGTACAAAGTTGGTTATACTGATAGCAAGGCTTTCCGCACTACCTTCAAGAAGATTACAGGTCTTTCACCCATCGAGTATAGGAATAAGTATAACCGGGAGATGGTGGCGGCTTAATAGGCAATAGCCATTAATCAATTCTCGTGGATTAACTTTCAGCGCCTCAGCAATCCTAAATAGATTCGTTAATGATGGGCTGGATTCTACCGTTCACATAACCGTGAATGGAGTTAATATCACTTTATAAGATGATAATTATTTTTAATTATCACTATATATGATTATATTTGCTCTTATGAAAAGGGTAAAAAAGCTCCAATTAGCCCAGTTGGATCGGAAAATAGCAGCTTTAGCCACAGTTCCAGAACCGCCTTCGAATGGGTGGATATCTGCGATTCGAACCACTATCGGTATGTCTTTCCGACAACTGGCAAAACGCCTTAAGATTGCACCTCAAAACGCCCAGGCATTCGAAAAAAGAGAATTGGAAGGAAGTATTACAATTAAAAACCTCCGGACAATTGCTCAGGCCTTGAATATGAAGCTGGTGTATGGATTTATTCCTCAATCAGGTTCACTTGAAAAGATGATTGAGGATCAGGCTATGTCAGTTGCAAAGAAAATTGTCTTGCGCACAGATACGACCATGAAACTTGAAGACCAGGGTGTATCTAAAGAACGCAGAGACCAGGCAATTCTTGAGTTAGCAGAGGAAATCAAACGAAATATTCCACGGTACCTATGGGATTAGATTATCAGCTGATAAGGGGTCAGACCCCTCTGGATGATGAAGAGAAGGAGGGGTTACTGATTTCTAGTATTACGACTCGCGAGGAGCTGGACGAGCACGAACAACAGAATATTCAAGAGGCTATCAGATGGATGCTTGGTCGAAAATTTAAAAGAGAGGATATCCTGACCGAAAAATTCATTAAAAAATTACACCAGAAAATGTATGGAGATGTTTGGAAGTGGGCGGGCGCGTTTAGAAAAACAAATAAGAACTTAGGCGTAGATAGGTTCCAAATTTCCATGGAACTCCAAAAGTTGTTAGATGACTGTAAATTTTGGATCGAGAATAATACGTTTCCGCCAGATGAAATTGCTGTGCGCTTCAAGCATCGGATTGTTTTTATTCACTGCTTTCCAAATGGGAATGGAAGGCATTCGCGCATGATGGCCGATCTTATTGTTGAACACATTTTTGGTAGCGAAGTTTTCAGTTGGGGAACCGGTGGAAATCTGATCATGGATGGAACAGCTAGAGACAATTATATCAAGGCCATAAAGGCTGCCGATAATAACAACATCACCCCGTTATTAGAATTTTCCAGAGCCTAGGGGTTTCGTTAGCTCTTTTCACGAACATGAACATTAGAATGGTTCTTATCTAAAATGCTCAGAATTCAAACTTTTTCAATAAAAACTGCAATTACATATAAAATCATGTAACTATATTTACTGCAATTACGATTAATATCAGTGTATGGCTGAATCTACCCTCATCCTGAGTAAGTCCGTAAGAATTGCCGCACCACTGTTTTTCTTCGTGTGTGTTCCGCTTTCTATCGGATATGTCGTAGATACATGTCTCTACATTCTTTCGCAACGACCCGACTATTTAGTAGTTCAACCACAGATCATTGCTTAAATAAAAGGAATAAATCTTTACGCGATGGAAATGACATATCAAATAACCCAAACAAAAGCTGCACGACTGGCTGGCTTTCTTTGGGTGCTTACGATGGCAACATCCATGTTTGCAACCATGTACGGATTCTCGCGCAACGTGGTACGTGGCGATGTTGCGAAAACAGCAGCTAACATCATGGCAAATGAAACTGCCTTCCGTGTTGGAATTGCCTCGATGCTTTTCACATCTATAGCTGTTATCGTGTTGATCTGGGCGTTTTATGTTGTACTCAAACCCGTGAACCGGGAACTTGCCGCGCTGGGGCTTTTGTTGCGCATGGCCGAGACCATCGTGCTTACTGTAGTGCCTATCTATCAATTCACGACACTCAAATATTTAAGCCAGGCACCTTACCTGAAAGCGTTTGAGCCCGAACAACTATATGCGCTGGCAAATTTGTCGATGAGCACATATAGCTCAGGTGTGTATATAGGGTTCATTTGCCTGGGTTTAGGATCAACTATTTTTGCTTACCTGTTTTTAAAATCTGGTTACGTTCCTAAGGCATTCGCATGGCTCGGAGTTTTTGCTTCCTTACTTCTAACGTTGGGATCATTCCTGATCATCATCTTTCCAGAGCTCAGTGGCTTTGTTTACCCATACGGAATGGTGCCGATGTTTTTGTATGAAGTTGGCTTCGGTTTCTGGTTGTGGTTCAAGAGTGTAAAAGTATCTGAAATAAAAACCGGTAATTAATAATTATTAGAATTGTCGATCACTCAACTATGAAGAAGACGAAACTTGGAGAATTTGAAGAACTGGTACTGTTGACCGTGGCAACGCTTCAGCAAGATGCCTACGGTGTAGAGATCAAGCGCGAGCTCGAAGACCGACTGAAGGAAAAGTTGAGTGTAGGTTCTATCCAATCTGCGCTCAAGCGGATGGAAGAAAAGGGTTTTCTTACTTCTCAGTTTGGCCAAGCCACACAAAAAAGAGGAGGTAAGCGTAAGCGTATTTATACCGCTACTCCTTATGCGCACCGCGTACTGGCAGATTTGAAAGAGATACGCGCTGGATTGTGGAACTCAATGCCAAAACTGGCCCCAGTGCTAAAAACCATATGAGTCAGACTCAACCATATAGTCCGCCAAAATGGCCACTTCGCTTCCTGCGGTTCTTTGTGAAAAAAGAATACCTCGAAGAGATTGAAGGTGACATGGAGGAAATATTCTATGAGTATGCAGAGTATGCTTCTGTAAAAAAAGCCAGAAGAATGTACACGTGGGAAATCATCAAATTATTCCGGCCGATCTTAATCAAAAATCTCGAAATACTTCAGCAACTAAATCAACTCGACATGTTTAAGAACTACTTTAAAGTCTCCATGCGTGGTTTGGTTAAGAACCCGTTGAATTCCTTTATCAATGTATTTGGGCTGTCGATGTCGATCGGTTTTGCTGTATTCTCTTACGCTTTTTTTATGTGGACGATCAGTGTCGATCAATTCCATGTTCATAAAAATGAGGTTCACATGGTTACCGCTTTTGCCGAACGAGATGGAACGATGCAACAACACGGCAAAACTCCCCAACCACTGGGTGATATGCTGAAACATGATTTTGCGCAGATCAATAAAGTCTGCAGAGTGGAAGATAAGAACGTGGTGATGAAATACGAAGACCGTGTACACCACGAGCGAGTGCGGTTTACAGATCCTGAATTTCTTGAGATGCTCACCTTTCCGCTCAAATGGGGAACAATTGGTTCGCTCAAAGATTTGAACAGCATCATCCTGAGTGAGGATATGTCGATCAAATATTTTGGAGAAGAAAATCCAATTGGACAAAGCATGGTGATGATCTTTGAGAAGGGCAGAAGTAAAGAATTTAAGATCACAGGTGTAGCAAAAGAATTTCCGAAATCCAGAACCATTACTTTTAATTTTCTGATCAATTTTGAGAATTTAAAATCCGCCACTCCTAATTATAACTTCGATGACTGGACAGCATCGATCAACAGCACCCTCATTCAAATTAAGCCTTCCGATCTGGAGTCAATTAAAAAAGGAATGGAGAAATACAAAACCATCCAAAATAAAGCCGTTGGCGAGGACTGGGCTATTTCGTCTTTTGGATTTGAGCCATTGGCAACACTGCACATTGCTTCAGAAGACATCCGTGAAGGAATTTCAAGAAGCTCGAAAACTAATTATACGTCCATCAGATTTATGGTTGTTATTTCGTTCTTCCTGCTGGTGCTCGCTTGCTTTAATTATATCAACATTGCCATTGCCACGGCAGCCAAGCGTTTAAAGGAAATTGGAATTCGAAAGTCGATTGGCGCCACGCGAAGAAAGGTTATTGTTCAGTTTCTATCCGAGAATGTGGTGATCACTTTTTTTGCGCTGATTGTCGGATTGATATTAGGGTACACCTTTTTTATTCCAGGATTTGAATTCCTCTGGAGTGTTAATCTTGACTTCAGGGTGTGGGATCCTTCCCTTTGGATGTTCCTGGCTGCGATACTATTGTTCACCAGCATAGCTTCGGGTATTTATCCTTCGATTTATATCTCCAGATTCCAGGTTGTCAATATTTTAAAGGGTTCCATGAAATTCGGCCAGCGAAATCCGGTCACAAAGTTTTTCCTGGGCTTTCAACTCGCGATGTCGTGCATCTTCATTACGTGCTCAGTTTTGTTTAAAATGAACAATACCTACATGACCGAGCGGCCGTGGGGATACAATCAGGCCGAAACCTTATACGCTAATGTTCCTGATGGAGCTGCCTATGAGGAATTGAACCTGCTGATGGCTCAGCAACCTGATGTGATCTCCATTTCAGGATCTCAGCACCATGTCGGTAAAAGTCATGTCCCAACAGTTTTGCATTTCCCTGAACGCGAATTGGAAGTTGACCGGCTGGCAGTCGACCCTGCGTATTTTGAAACAATGGGCATCGACTTGATTGATGGTCGCACTTTTAACCACGCAGAAGGAAGTGACAGGCAGGCTGTAGTTGTTAATGAACAACTTGCAAAAAGTATGGCGTGGACAAGTGCCCTCGGTGAACAATTCAGAATTGACACGATTCAATATGAGGTGATCGGTGTTGTGAAGGACTTTCATAGCTACAGTTTTACTAAACAAATCAGACCCGTTATTTTCACTATAGCTGATAAAAAGGAATACAAGTATCTCTCGCTAAAAGTAAAAAGTGGTTCGGAGATTAGCGTGCAGGAATCGTTGCAGAAAAATTGGGCGAAACTATTCCCGGAAATTCCCTTCGAAGGTGGTCATCAGGAAGATGTATGGGGTTTTTACTTTCAAACATTAAAGATTTACGATTTGGTATGGAAGGTTCTCGCCTTTATCGCGGTGTCACTCGCTACACTCGGATTGTATGGCCTCGTGAAACTGAACGTAGAAGGCCGCACAAAAGAATTTAGCATACGCAAAGTATTGGGCGCTGGAGTAAAAAGCATTGCAGGCTGTATCATTAATCAATATATGATTCTGTTCATTGTTGCTATCGCCATTGGGTCACCGCTTGGCTTCTTCTTTGGCAGGTGGCTGATCGAAGGAAATGCTTATCACATGCCGGTAACGTTGTATCCTGCAGGTATTGCCGTTGTTATCATTATCATTGTTTTACTCACGACCATTTCAACGCAAGTCTGGAAAGTGTTGAAGACAAATCCCGTGAATGGATTGAAGTCGGAGTGACCAACTCACCCCATTTCATCCAGTGCAGGCTTGATAAGTTATATAACCCTCTCTTCCTGGGTGGCACAAATTCTATGATTAGCACAAAGGCTATCGGGGTGAGTTGGACCAAGATGCTGGATTTTACCCCTCCACATCATCCCACGTAACCGTCCTGTACACCCTCAGCACCAGAAAACACCCCAACAACAAAAACGGGCACGCAATCCAAACAAGCAGATCCAGCTTGGTGATGAAGTAATGACCAAAGGCCAATGCACCAATGCCAAGAATCGAAAATATAGAGCGCACAATGCTAGCTCCTCTGTTGCGTGCTGTCGGCTCCAAACTCAGGGGCATTTGTTTATTAAACAGAACAAAAATGGAGAGAAGCAATAATATGCAAGCCAACAATCCAAAGAGGATGTCTGGCAATGCGTTCCCGCCCCAAATGGCTAATACGATAATGGATATAATGGGAAATAGCGGGAC
>DASTYM010000193.1:0-2143 GCA_035764995.1 Cyclobacteriaceae bacterium
AATGGTGGCGGCTGCTATGGAAATGAAGCGCATGGGTATAGCCAAAAAAGTAATGATCATCGGTTTGAAGGCGAATGCTCATGAAATTGCACACCAGTTCAGAACGTCGTACCCCAATGCGAAAGTTTTGACTATAAAAGAAAACGGGATGAGTGCAACCATGCGCAAGAAAACACTGGCGCAGATTGCTAACAATGATTGGGATGCTGTAGTGATTACCCATGACAACTATAAGGCCATCCCGCATGACCCTGAAATTTCAGGTCAGGCCATTCGTGAAGAACTGGAGATGTTGGAAGAAGATATTGCGGCTTTGGAAGAAAAGCAGGGCAGGGGAGCCTCAAAAATGCAAATGTCCGGATTGCAGAAACGGAAGGAAAACTTATTAGCCAAACTGGATAAGCTTTCTGATGTAAAAAAGGACAAGGAAATGCGGACCTTCCAGGAACTTGGTATTGACCACCTGATGGTAGATGAATCGCAGGAGTTTAAAAACCTTACGTTCTCAACCAGGTTAGGACAGGTGGCCGGTCTTGGCGACCCCACAGGTTCGCAAAAAGCACTCAACCTTTTATTTGGGGTTCGTTCCTTGCAGCAATTGCACAGAGGCGACAAAGGCGTAACGTTTTTATCCGGTACACCTATCTCTAACACAATGGTAGAGATGTATCTATTAATGAAGTACCTGCGCCCAAGAGCATTGGAAGAAAAGGGAATGAAAACGTTTGATGCCTGGGTAACATCTTTTGCGTCCAAATCAAATGATGTAGAATTTTCTGTCATCGGGGCATTGGCCAATAAGACACGCTTCCGTGAATTCCTTAACGTGCCGGAACTGGCCATGATGTACAATGAAATTGCGGACGTTCGTAATGACAGTAACCTATTATTGCCAAAGCCTGAATTTGAAAAAAGCATCAATCTCTCATTCGACGAGGACAATATACCGGCAGAGATCCCGGCAGAGAACTCCGTTTACAAACTTGGTGACGGAGAACTCCGTTTTTATACTTCCAGCAGATTAGGAGAAGCGTATGTAGATGTTCGTGGGCTTTGGGTGAAAAAACCGACCACCGATATTTCAGGGGCGCAGACCATTGAAAAGATTAGTGGCGATGGCCCTGCCAGATTGGATATAAAAGGGTTTTCTACCAGTAACTACATTCTTAAAAATATTAAGCAGACACCGGTACAGCAGCACTATAATAAGTTGTTGCAAGATTTTGTGGCATCTAAGGGGTTGATGTACCGCGAGGAATTGGGATTGAAACCATGGGATGAGAAGCAGAAGAAATCGGTGATGGTTAATGCGACTACAGTTTCCAGTAAAAATGCCATAGACCCGCGTTTAATCAATCCTCATGAGCCGGAAGAACCAGGCGGCAAGCTTGATGTAGCTGCGGACACCATATATAACCATTGGGAAGAATCAACACCTTACAAGGGTACGCAATTGGTATTCTCCGATATTGGTACACCGAAGGGAAAAGAAACTGTTCCCAACCTGCACCAGTTGTTACAGGAAGAATATGGAGTAAATGACGATGATTTAAAATTGATTTTCGGTGAAGCGAACGAGGACACTGGTAAATACAGTGTGCCGTTAAAAACAGTAAAGGAAAGGCTTCAATCGATTTTAGATTATACGCCAATGCGCATAGATGAATTGATTGAAGAAGCGAATGATACGGAGCGTAAGTTCAATCTTTACGGTGAGATCAAGAGAAAGCTTGTGGAAAGGGGCATACCTGAACACGAAGTTGCGTTCATCCATGACTATGGTACCAAGACAAAGAGGGAGGACTTATTTAAGAAAGTGAACGCCGGTGATATTCGTGTGTTACTTGGCTCAACCAAAAAACTTGGGACCGGCGTGAATGTGCAGGAGCGATTAAGGTCCATGCATCACATAGATGTACTTTGGAGGCCAGCGGATATGGAGCAAAGGAATGGCCGTGGTGTAAGGCAAAGAAATTTTTTGGCAAGGGATGTTTACGACAATCAGGTGCCGGTGTATGCTTATGCTACTGAATTGACGCTTGATGCAATGAAGTATCAACTACTGGCCATTAAGCAAGCCTATATTGATCAAATTAAATCCGGGGCCATTGGAGAAAGAACTTTTGATGAAGGGGATGCCGAT
>DASTYM010000194.1:0-7214 GCA_035764995.1 Cyclobacteriaceae bacterium
ATCAGCCTTAGAACCGAATGACAAATGACTAGTGACTGATGACTATTGACTATCGCTTAAATGTTTTACATTTACGAAATTTTAATACGTTATGCAGGATGTTTCTAAGCGCGTTGCTCAAATACTGATTGAAAAACTGGGCATCGCTGAATCGGAGATTACACCCGATGCCAACCTCGTGAAAGATTTAGGAATAGATTCGCTCGATTATGCCGAGATCGTAATGGATTTTGAGCAAACCTTCGATATCAAAATACCTGACGAAGACGCTGAAAAGTTGTCTACCATTGGCAACGCAGTAAAATACATCGAAGGTAAGCTGAAAGATAAAAACTAGGGGGTTTGGTCCGATTCGAAATAATTGCATAGTCGGACTGTTTTTGCTGCATCTTCTTTTGAAAAGCGTTGAACCTTGACTTCAGTTTTCAAATCCACTAAAAACCATCCGTTATTTTCTTCATCCCAGGTCACTACAAATTTTTCGGAGTTGATGAGAACGATATCCATTTCATAAAGTTCTTCTTCCTGTTTGTCACGATGGCCGGTATATTGAAGCAAAATGTGATCTCGTTTGAAAAGTTCACCTTTCAGGCAATCAATTGTGCTGAGTTTCATCAATAATCGGGCATCTTTATTCCATGCCTTAAACTTGAACTTGCGTGGTGTAAACTCTATCATAAAGGCGAAAAATTTAGTAATGTTGACCTGCCATGAGCGAAGTTAAGAACGTATTATTCATTATCAATAAGTATTCAGGTATGGGATATCAGCCCCAGGTTGAGGGTAAAATGCTCAATGCCTGCGAAAAATTTGACATTGAATGTTCGATTGAGTTTACACAGCATCGTGGTCATGCAACCGAATTAGCCCGCGAAGGAGTTGCTAAAAATTTTAACAGGGTAATAGCAGTTGGCGGAGATGGAACCGTGAACGAAGTAGCTCGTGGACTTCTGCATACCGCTACTCCAATGGGGATCATCCCAAAAGGTTCTGGAAATGGATTGGCCCGACATCTGGGAATTTCAATGAAACTGGAAAAGGCCCTTAATCAAATCCTGGGCGGTGAGGTTATTCAAATGGATACGTTTAAGATGAATGACCACCTTTCGCTGAACGTTTCAGGAATTGGTTTTGACGGCCATGTTGCCAATCTTTTTAGTGTAAGCCAAAGGCGAGGTTTCTGGGGGTATTCGAAATTAGTCCTGAAGGAATATTTAAGCTACCCTGAATTTGAAGCTTCACTTCATTTAAATGAAGACCCAGGCTCATCTCAAAAATCGTTTATGATTGCCATCGCGAATTCATCTCAATACGGTAATAATGCAAAAGTAGCACCCATTGCATCGGTGATGGATCAGGCGTTACAACTTGCCATCATTAAAAAAGTACCCGCCCAACGAGGCTTTCATTTCGGGTATCAGATGTTTACCGGCAATCTTAAGACGGGTGTCGATTATAAATGTCTTTCATTCCGGAAAGGCACTATTCATGTTCCCACTCCTACTGCCTACCATATCGATGGAGAGCCTTTCGGGCACTCTACGAGTTTTAAAATTGAATTGCTGCCACGCTCGCTTCACTTGGTTATTCCAACCGAAAGTCTGGGAAAAATTTAAAAATACCACCAACAGGGTGAGATCTGTGGTTTCAATTTTCCGTTTACTTAATATCAATTAAAAACCAACCATATGATCAAAAAATTACAATTCGTGATGTCTATGCTGTTTATTTCAGTGTTGGCGTCAGCACAAGTTTCACAACCACCCAGTGGCGACAATCAAAAATCGGAAGTCTCACAATGGGTTGGGTTAGTAAAAGTTACGATTAATTATAGCAGCCCTGATGTACATGGCCCGAACGGTGAAGACCGGAAAGGCAAAATCTGGGGTGGCGTTGTTCACTACGGATACATCGATCAGGGATATGGAACATCCAAAGCCGCTCCGTGGCGCGCGGGTGCAAATGAAAACACCACCATCTCTTTTTCACATGACGTTAAGATTGGCGACAAAGCAGTGAAGGCAGGTACCTACGGACTTTTCCTTGAAGTTCAAAAAGATGGTCCATGGACCTGGATACTCTCTAAGGATGCCAACAGCTGGGGAAGTTATTTTTACAATCCCGAATCAGATGTTGTTCGTGTTCAATCGACACCTGAAGAAAGTGAATATACAGAGTGGCTCACTTTCGGATTCAACGACCGCAAGCGTAATTCAGCCAATGCGTTCATCCAATGGGAAAACAAACGTGCCGGATTTAGAATTGATGTTCCGAATGCGAATGAATTATACGTTGCAAAAATGCAAGACGAGCTAAAAGGAACCACCGCTGCTTTTCAACATGATACATACATCACAGCAGCAGCCTTTTGTGCCCAAAATAAGGTAGCATTAGAACAAGGTTTAAAATGGGCCGACATAGCAATCACCGATGGATTTGTAGGCAGGGAAGATTTCACCTCACTGTCAACCAAGGCACAAGTGCTTACTGCGATGGGAAAGGATGCAGAAGTTGAATTGGTCATGGACAAGGCAATCAAGCACCCTACAGCAACAGTTCAGGCTATCCATCAATATGCAAGAACGCTATTGGGTGCCGGCAAGAAAGAAAAAGCGATGCAAGTGTTTCAATACAACTTCAAGGCACACCCCGAAGAAAAATTCACACCGAATGTTGGATTAGCTCGTGGTTACACAGCGTTGGGCGATAAGAAAAATGCAATCAAGCATTGGGAAGCAGCCATCAAGAATATCCCGGAAAATCAGAAACAGAATTTGAGTTTCTATGAAGGCGAACTAAAGAAATTAAAAGAAGGTGCATAGAAAACGGGGCGTTAAGCCCCTTTTTTAATAACTGTCCAATGAAGCATTACCGCTACAGTTTTTTATTTGTCATTTTTTTTCAAAATTTGGAATCAAATAATGCCAGCATTTTTGGCACTATTTTTTCTCTGAAATCCCCAACTCAGAACTTACTAACGATTTTGGTTCCCCAACCAAAATGTTCCTGACTCCCCGAGTAATTCATTAGCAAGAACTTTGGTTCCCCAGCCAAAGTCAAAGACCATTTGTTTCCCCGTAATAAACTTTCAGGCTTCCCCGGCCGATGGACAATCTTTAAACAGTTCACAAACAAAGAACCAATCAACTTAAAATATGAGATGTATGAAACGATGTATTACTTTTTCTTTAGCATTCTTACTAATGAGTTCACAGCTGATAGCACAAGTTACACTGACAGTGTTCTCCAATGACTCACCCTTTACCCTCTATGTGAATGGCGTGCAAAAAAATGTGGCTCCAACTACTCACGTGAAAGTCCCCGATGTTCCCGGATCTCAATGCAGCGTGCGTGTTTCTTTTCAGGACTCCAGTATTCCAGAAGTGAAACAGCAAATTTTCCTGGAAGAAGCTGATAACCTGATCTATGAAATAAGGAAGAACAAAAAAGGCAATCGCGTTTTGCGTTTGCTTTCCGCTGATGAAGCCAGCCAATTATCAGAACCAGAAGTGCAGGCAACTGTTAGTCAACCAGACGTCACAAAACGAGATAACGAAGTTAAGAAAGTTGAGAAAGCCGAGACAAGCGCAACTATGGTTGCGCCAAAAGCAGCCAGCCCAACGCAGCCGGTTGAGCCTACTGAGCAACAGCCGGTCAATGCAGAAGAACAAAAACCTACTCCTGCTCCTTTCAAAAATCCATATGAGCGTTATCGCAACGCCAGAGGGTTTTGCAAAACCCCCAACTTGAGCGCTGAAGATATCCTGCGAATGAGAGTTCGAATGGACGAAAAATCGAATAACGAAAGCTGGCGGGCCGCTTATTTAAAAGAGACCGTTGTGGGCTACATTGCCACTCCTGGCAAGTGTGTCACCTGTAAACAATATGCCGATTTGATGAACAAATACTTGACAAGTGACACTCATAAGTATGACGTAGCCAGAACGCTTTTCATGAAAGTATATGATCCAGGTAATTTTGATCTGATCCGTGAAACATTTAAAGACAATACTTACAAGCAAAAACTGGATGACATCACGTTAGACTACCTTGCCAGCTCATATGGAGGAGAGTCACCCGCGTCAAATCAGTCGGCACAACAAACAACTAACACATCAAGTTCCACGAATACGAAGTCGTCTACTCCTGGCTCTGGTGGTCAAACGGGAAATGAGAGTACAGTGAATTCACCAACGAGCAACAACGACAACCGATCCTCAAGCAGTGATAAATCGCAAGCAAAGAAGTCCACACCAAATTCCCCTCCATCGTGCACCCTTTCGGCAAGCAAGCAACGGGAAATCAAAAGTACAATCGAATCAAAGACTGGTTCGAGTACGCGCTTGTCTACCGCTAAGGAGATATTAAAGGATAAGTGTTTAACTGTTCAACAAGTGATTGACTTTTTGGACCTCTTCAGTGTCGATTCACAACGGCTGGAGTTTGCCAAGTATGCCTACGATATTAACAGCGACAAGGCCAATGGCCATCGAATTCTTAACAAATTCTCGATGGAAAGCACGGCTAAAGATTTTAAAGAATACATGAACACAAGGGTTGAGTCCAGGTAAACCCAAAAAAAGAAGGGGCATATGCCCCTTTCTTTTTTAAACCCAATTAACCTAATCTAGTGGAAGGGCAGCACAGCAGCATCACCTTTGTTTTGAACCAAAACACGGTTCATATTAACAGTTACGGTCGACTGACCCGCAACAGCATCGTAAGTAAACGCATCCATGTTAGTTGGAACAAAAGTGGGAACAAAGCCGACAATATGTGCGTCCGTTACATTAGGGTTGGTCAGCTTTTCCGTTTCAGAAACTGGCCAACGTAACCCCAGATCAAAAAAGCGTCTTCCTTCTGAGATGAAAATTTCCTGGCGCATCAGATAAAGAAGTTCCAATGCTTCATCTGTTGTCGCGGCAGCGTCAATCATTGCATCGGTTACAGACGTTCCTGAGATAATCGGAACAGTTGTTGTAGTGGTGCGCGTCAACACGAGGCCTGAACGGAAAGGATCAGTCGCGCTAGCCCGAACCACAACAGCACTGTTGTTTGGTCTTGACCCAGGTGCTTGTTCTGTCCTGCCTTCCACTGTGTCATTGAATGTTTCAGTGGCTCTGGTAGCTACTAAAGCACGCAGTGCTTTCATTTTAGTCTGAGCGGCAGCCAACAGGTTGTTCGAAAGGTCTGCTTCCGCGTTAATCAAATGAGCCTCCTCAATTTTCAAAAGCGGAATTTGACTTTCTACAGTTGCGTTGCGTCCATAATATTTAGGATCCAGAAAATCTAATCGCGGCAGTGGCTGAAGGTCGTCAAATGTACCGCGATCATAGAGAGCATCTTGCATAGTATTATTGGTAGCTGCGGTGATCACATCATACCGAATAGGCCTGGTGAAATTCGTGCTCAATGCAATGGCTTCATTCGCTTTAAGAACTGCATTTACTTTATCTCCTTTTGCATAATACGCACGGGCTAAAGCAAGCTTATAACCTACATTTGCACCATTCAGGGATTCTGCCTCTTGAAAATCAGCAATTGCGGCATCCAGATTTTGGGCAGGAGTAGCTACCACACCTCCTGGAGTTAGTGGCATGCCCACAAAAATTTCTCCTGCGAGTAATGCGGCCCAGCCCTTAAAGAAGTACAATTCGGCTACCAGGTCGTCTGTCACACTTGGGTCATTGGCTGCAATCAAATCAATCCCCTGAATAGCCGATTGCCTCAAGTCGGCAATTGCAAACTGGAGATTGTTGATCGTTGCATCCTGGTAAGAAAAAGTAAGCCCATCGAATGCCTGGCTAAAAAAAGTTCTGGTATTGTCGTAATTATCTGAGGCAATTTCCAGGTTCACCACCAGGCTGTTGTAAACAATAGCCATTTCTCTTTCCTGGCCATTTAACCATTTCACAGTCGATCCTGCGGTTCCAACAATTTTGTCGAAGGTGATGTTTGGGTTTTCAATTCCCTGAGTTGGATCAAACAAATCACAACCGCTCAAAAGCAATACCGCCAGGAGAATTTTATATTTTAAAGTTGATTGTCTCATAATTCCACTAATTTTAAAAGTTAAACCTTAATGTTCCCACAAACTGGCGAGGAGCAGAGTATGTACCGAAGTTGAAACCCCCAACAGTAACAATTCCCTGTGCAGGAGTGTTTGTACCAGGCAACGTAGCCGGAGCGCCAGAACCTGTAATTTCAGGATCGACAGTGTCGCCAGAAACGAAATTGAATGGATTGAGCGCACTGAAACCAATGCTCGCATTTCTGATTCTGTTACCGAACCATGATGAAGGCATATTATAAGTAAGTGCAATGTTCCGGATTTTCAGATAATCTGCTTTTTCGACCCATACGCCTGCAAGGTCAAAGAAACTTGCTCCCATGGAAGCATCTGGAATTCTATCATCAGAAAGGCCATTAAAG
This sequence comes from Cyclobacteriaceae bacterium, assembly GCA_035764995.1. GTDB lineage: Bacteria > Bacteroidota > Bacteroidia > Cytophagales > Cyclobacteriaceae > UBA2336. Next base: position 6,433 of record DASTYM010000194.1, read on the forward strand.
AATCGCAGCACTTCGTTTGTGTTAACAACTTCAGCACCCAATTGATAATCGCCACTCACGAACAATTGGACCTTACCCTGATAAGAGAGGTTTAGTCCGAAGCTTCCAAACATGTCTGGAATAGCACTACCCAGGTTCGCGTTTTGTTGAATGGAAGCAATGGTTCCATCAGAAGCAAACGTTGGTTGTGTTCCCCTGAAGTAACCAACAGGCAGACCCTCCTTCACAAAACTTCCCAGGAACGTAAATCCACCAAGCGAAAATTCAGGAGCTCCACCAGAGTCTTCAACTTTATTTTTTACACCGTTAGCAGAAGCATTGAAGCTTAGTTCCCAATTTTGGTTTGACAGGACTAAGAAGTTTGCTGACAACTCAAATCCTTTATTGGAAATTTCTCCAAGGTTGCGAGTCTGGTTGTCGTCCCCTTGCGAAGGAGCAAATGGCGCGGTGAACAATGCATCTTGTGTTAAGGCATTAAAATACGTCACACCGAATGTGATCTTGTTATCCCAGAAAGAAAAATCACTTCCCACTTCAATGGTCTTGGTTTTTTCAGGTCCAAGATTTGGATCGCCTGGCTGTCCTGGCTGGTATGCGGTCTGACCGCCAAAGCTATTTACCTGAACCAGTTTATCTTTTGTAAAAGGTGGTGGGAAATTACCTGCCACACCATAGCTTGCTCTCAGCTTAAATGAAGAAAGCACATTTGAAATGCCTTTCATGAATTCTTCTTCGCTGAGGGCATAAGCAAGACCGGCTTTCGGGAACACCTGTCCTCCCAC
>DASTYM010000195.1:0-14297 GCA_035764995.1 Cyclobacteriaceae bacterium
TGCCAAAACAAGAATTCCAGAAGCGTACCAGGCTAACTTTGATTTCAACATTAAAAACATAAGACCCGTTTCAAATCTTCTCAAACTCGATTTAGCAGTTGGGCAGAATATCAAAATTCAGGGGAAATTTTCAAATGGAAATACTACCATAATCCAGGCCTTCACTAACATCGATTCTCTCGCCTACGAAAATATTCTGTTATCTGATACGGAAATTGAAATCAATGCCTCGAAGGTTGCGGATAGTACCGAAACACTGGCTATGGCCTATCTGTACTCAACCAGTCAGAACCTTGAAGGCATAAAAACAAAAAATCTGATTACGGAAGCAATCTGGGACAGTGGCCATATTGACTTCAATGTGAGTATTGATCAACAGGCTCGGGATAATTACTTACGATTAAAGGGACTGGTTGATTTCAGGGACAGTACAGAAATAAAATTTGACAAGTCATCAAAGGTACAGCTCCTGGAAAAAGTCTGGACTATTGATTCTGCCAATCGTCTTGCCCTAAAAGGAAAAGAATGGAGCTTTCAGCATCTAAAATGGATCAGTGATGAGCAAAGTGTAACTGTAGATGGCCGCATTTCTGAGGACCCATCCAAAAAAATCAATTTATTCGTTCAGAATTTTAACCTGGCAACAATCAATAGCATTTTACAGCGCGAACTTAGCGGTCACGTCAATGCTGAAATAACGGTGAACAAAGTTTATGAACAACCTGAGCTTCAAAATGAAATTGCTATCCACCAACTAAAGGTCGATAATTTCCTGATTGGCAATATCACCGGAAATAATGTTTGGGACCCGGTCGATCAGAAATTCGTGGTAGAGTTTATCATCGATCGGATGGATAAAAAAATTATAGATTGTTCAGGCTATTATAATCCGGCAAACAAAATCAGTCCGCTCTTTATTACTGCGAAACTGGAACAAGCTAACCTCAAAATTGTGGAGCCGTTTATCGATCAAATTTTCAGCAACATCGATGGAACACTTTCCGGTTCTTATTCTTTAACAGGAACCTTACAAAAGCCCATCGTAAAAGGCGAAGGTCAAATCGAAAAAGGCCTGATAACCGTAAACTATTTAAAGACTACATACCAATTAGCAGGAACGATTGGCCTGCGCCCTAATGCAATTTATTTTGAAAATATTGAACTCACAGATCCGCTCCGGAATAAAGGAAAATTAAACGGGGAAATCATCCATCAAAATTTCCACCAAATGGAAATCAGTTTGAATGCTGATTTCAAAGACCTTCAATTGTTAAACACAAGCGCACGAGATAATAGTCTCTTCTATGGGCAAGGATATGCTTCGGGTGATGTTAGTTTCAAGGGTCCCATTAGCAATCTGATCATCACTGCTAATGCCACTACTCGAAAAAATACACGCATTTACATTCCGATGGCAAGCAGTTCTTCGACTGAGCGTAAGGAATTCATAAATTTTGTAAACCTGAATGATTCAACCTACCAGGCTGGTCTTAAAACTGAAATTGCAAAAAAAGTAAACTTAACAGGCATTACGTTTGATTTAAACTTAAACGTGACCCCTGACGCTTATTGCGAAATTATTTTCGACATCAAAGCAGGTGACATCATTCGAGGCAGAGGTAATGGGAGGGTTAAGCTTCAGCTCGATACAAAAGGAGAGTTTAATATGTTTGGCCCTGTTGTTTTTACCGAAGGAGGTTACAATTTCACATTATACGACATCATCAACAAGGAATTTAAAATTGTTCCTGGCGGCAGTATAACCTGGTATGGCGATCCTTATCAGGGTGCCATGAGAATTAATGCAACATATGATCAACTGGCCTCTTATTCTCCGATTCTGAATGATCCATCACTGAGCAGCGTTCCACAAATCAGAAGAAAATATCCCGTAAAAGTTTTACTGAAACTGGATGGCCCAATGCTTTCTCCGCAAATTGAATTTGATATTTTATCGAAGGACTTACCGAAGTCTATTCCGGTAGAAGGAAGACCAGCCGTTCGCCTTGAGGATGAGTTTATAGCCTTTAAAAGCAAACTTGACGAGCAAGAATTAAAGCGACAAGTTTTTAGCCTGATTGTTCTTAGAAAATTTTCGCCAGCCGATGCTTTCAACACCAGTGGAACACTTGTTAACAGTGTGAGCGAGCTTTTCTCAAACCAACTGAGCTACTGGATGAGCCAGGTGGATGAGAATCTCGAAATCGATGTGGATTTAGGAACGATGGATCAGGAAGCATATAATGCATTTCAGTTACGTCTCTCCTATACATTTTTAAATGGAAGACTTCGCGTTACGCGCGATGGAACATTCGGAAATACAGGGAATTCAAACAGTACTACAACAGAAAATACAGGAAACAACTACTCATCTGTGATTGGTGACTGGACGGTTGATTATTTACTGACGCCTGATGGAAAGTTTAAGGTTAAAATGTACAGCCGCCAGAATGTTAACCCGATAAATACCGGTCTTAACTCACAAAATGCAATCACTACCGGTGTAAGCTTACTCTACACACAAAGCTTCAATGAGTTAAAAGATCTGCTAAAATCAAGTCGGGATAAAAACAGGCGCAAACCGGAAGATGATCCTGAACTAAACGAAGAAGCAACAAAAGAAAATGAAGGCGATAATTAAAATTCTGTTTATCGCTTCTGTCCTATTATTCAGTACACTCCAGGTATGCAGTCAATCAGTTGATTCTGCTCAAACAATTAATAAAAAACGACTTCGAACGTTTGTTGGTGTTTCCGCAGCGACTTACGGACTTACTCTCATTGGCTTGAATGAATTATGGTACAGCGATTCACAAAAACAAGCTTTTCATTTCTTTAACGATAACGCTGAATGGAAGCAAGTTGATAAACTGGGACATTTCTACTCAGCATTTTATTTGAGCTATGGAACCTCCAGTGCATTAACCTGGTGTGGTGTAAAGCAACGCAGAGCTGATGTATGGGGATCACTCACCGGCTTTCTAATTATGTTACCCATTGAAATTTTCGATGGATACTCAGATGCCTATGGCGCATCTTCCGGTGACTTATTAGCAAACGCATCAGGAGCAGGATTTTATTTAGGTCAGAAATTACTTTGGAAAGAAATCCGGATCCAACCGAAATTCTCATACCACAAAACAGATTACCCAACCTTCCGGCCTGACGATGCCTTGGGTGATACATTCGCCAGCGAGTTGCTAAAAGATTACAACGGCCAAACATACTGGCTCTCCTTTGATATGGACAAATTTGTCAAGTTTCCAAGATGGCTAAACCTGACGATCGGGTACGGAGCAGATGAAATGGTTTACGCCAGAGATGGATCGAATGAAGCCGCGGGCTATCAGGCCTATCGGCAATATTATGTAGGTCTTGATTTTGATCTTACCGGAATTAAAACCAGGTCCAAATTTCTCAAAACATTTTTTGCTGTGGCCAGCATAATCAAACTTCCTGCACCCACACTTGAGTTTTCTTCAGCAAGAACCAAATTTCATGCGTTTTATTTTTAGCCTTAGGGTTCATAGGGCTTTTTCTTAAGAGCCACTTTTAGTATCTTGATAAGCGTTCAATCAACTCCTGCATGAATTTTTTCAGTTTCGTAAAACAGTATGTCGATCAGATCGGAGGTCAATTCACCAGTTATGATTCTTCGCAGTCAATTGTTGTAATACCCGTTACTGAAGGTCGTTTTCAAACTGTTCTATTGTCGGTGAGTAAAAGCAAAGGTTCAGGAAAAGAAAGAGGTTTGATAACTTCAAAAGTTTGCGAGTTTTCGTCCAGCATCAAACTCAAAGAACTCCTGGAAAGCAATGCCCAATTCGATTATAGCAAGTTCATCATTGATGGAGGAACGCTGAAGGTTGAAACATCTTTCCCGTTAGAAGGTGCTTCTGAAGATGATGTTAAAAGCATGATCCAGGAAGTTGCCTTGCTTGCCGACTTGTATGAAATGAAACTTACAGGCAAGGACATTCATTAGGTGGCCACGCTTTGAATCAAAAAATGAAGTACCTGGTTCTGTTTTTATTTTCCGTGACACTCACGCTAAATTCTTTTTGCCAAACAAGTGTAGATACATTGTACTTGATGACGAGTGAACAAAACAAAGAGTGGCTAGAAAAGGTTAAAAATGCAAACAAGGAATTGCAATTCAGACTGGTTAAAGAAAGGCTTTTTGAAAGCCGGACGATCTCGAGTCAAGAGGGCAATTTAGACGCTCCGATGATGATAATTGACGGAGTTCCAATTGTTAACAATAATGCCCAAAAGGAATTTCTTAGTACAGAATTTACAGCAGAGATAGTTGAGATTAAGGTTCTTGATAAGGATCCAGAGAATCTTTATATCGAAAAAAGATTTACAGGTATTATCTTAATTACTATCAAAGACAAAAAGCTGAGTAAAAAATTTAAAAGACTGAAATAAGCACCAACTCTATCATTGATAGCCTAACGCTTAACAGAAACCAACATTCCCTCCATTTTCGTTATTTTTGCAAAATGCAAGCCGCCTTATCGCCCCCGACAAAGTCGGGGGAGGAAAGTCCGGGCAACATCGGGCAACGTACCTTGTGAATAACAGGGGCATTTTCGCCCCGTTTAGGCGGGACGAGATTGACAGAAAGTGCCACAGAAAATATGTAGCCATGATCCCCCGCCTCAGGCGGGGGGTTGAGGTGATAGTGAAAAGGTGGGGTAAGAGCCCACCGTCCCAACAGCAATGAAGGGTGCATGGTAAACCTTACGTGTTGAAAGGTCAAATAAGCTCCGATAAAAATGAATGGTCCATTCTTCCCGACTAGTCGGGATCGGAGCGGGTAGACTGATTGATCCCGCACGTGCGGGACCAGATAAATGATAAGGATCCCGACTTTTGTCGGGAAACAGAACCCGGCTTACAGGCTTGCATAATTTTTAAACTCCAAACCTGCTATCCTGTCCCGATAGCTATCGAGACGGGATAGCAGGTTTTTTTTAACTTACGCCATGGCAAAAATTTTAGTTGTAGATGACATGGCAGCGATCCGAACATCGCTGCGCGAAATCCTGACCGATGAAAATCATGAAGTGGCCGAAGCCAAAGATGGCGAAGAAGCGTTGAAAAAACTTTCTGACGAATATTTTGATGTGGCTTTTTGTGACGTAAAGATGCCGAAGATCGATGGTATCGAATTATTGGAGAAAGTAAAGAAGGCCGGCATCACTACTCCCTTTATAATTATTTCCGCACATGGCACAAAAGAAACCGCGCTTGAGTGTCTCAAACGAGGTGCATATCATTTTATTCCAAAACCATTTGACAGTATCGAAACTATTCTGATTCATTTACGGAATGTGTTGGAGCGAAACACTTTGCGGGAAGAGAATAAATCACTCAAGAAAAAAATAACCAAAGGTTTCGACCTGGTTGGAAATTCACCAGCGCTTGCACTGGTGAAAGAAATGATTGAGAAAGTCGGGGCTACCGATGCGCGCGTGCTGATCACCGGTCCAAACGGAAGTGGTAAGGAACTTGTTGCACGGAATGTTCACGCGAAAAGCAAGCGGTCAGAGTCGCCCATTGTAGAAGTAAACTGTGCAGCCATTCCTTCTGAGTTAATTGAAAGTGAATTATTCGGACATGAAAAAGGTTCGTTTACATCTGCGATCAAACAGCGCATTGGAAAATTTGAGCAAGCTGAAGGCGGTACACTTTTTCTGGATGAGATTGGTGATATGAGTCTGTCGGCTCAGGCTAAAGTTCTGAGAGCATTACAGGAAAATAAAATCACAAGAGTCGGTGGAGAAAAGGAAATAACCGTAAACGTTCGAATTATTGCGGCCACGAATAAGGACCTGAAAAAAGAAATTGAGCAACAGCGTTTCCGCGAAGACTTATATCATCGACTTAGTGTGATCGTTATTAAGGTTCCGTCACTGGATGACCGGAAAGAGGATATCCCTTTGCTGGTTGATAAATTCTTAACTGATATTTCAGAGGAACACGGATCGAAAAAGAAGAAAATTGCCGGGCCGGCAATAACAGCTTTACAAAGCCATCACTGGACTGGTAATATCAGGGAACTAAGAAACGTGGTAGAGCGACTGGTGATTATGTCAGGAGAGGAAATTCAGGCCGAGGATGTTAAAAAATACCTCTAAATCTTCTGCACCGAAGTTTTCTTAGCAGGAGCCTCCTTTTTGCTATACGTAGGGCAAGTGTACTGGCTGCATGCAGAAATTAACCCTGCTAAAATCAAAAAAACGATAATCTTTTTCATCGGGAGTAGCTTTAATCTGAACAAAAATATAAGTCTTTAACAACAAAACAAATCCTGACCGTTATATACTACCTTTCGCCTGCACTTAACGTTATTCAACCAATAGGTTACACCCTCGCCTATCCGAGTTGTCAATTCGGCCCAAAACCTCGAAGGTACCATCAGCGAATACCGTTCCAGAATCTTCGGTCTCTATAAAGGAAATTGAACGAAAATTTGCAAGGTCTATTACATTAATGCCCCCACTTCGTCCGATTTGTCCCTTTTCGAACGGATCTGCGACATCACGTACAATCATTTTCATCCAGGGTGGAGCTTTAAATGTATTGCCACCATTGCTATAAGCTTGCGAAAGTAATTCAGTCATTCCGTACTCAGATAAGATACGCTCCACATGAAACCCTTTTTTCAACCGGTCATGCAGATCCTGACGAACGATTTCCTTCCTCCTGCCCTTCATGCCTCCGGTTTCAAAAACAAGGCATTCGTTCAGATCGGGTTGGTACTTTTCAGCAATATCCAACAGTGCAAAACTCACCCCCCACAGGATTATTTTTTTGTTACGCTTCTTTCTTGCATTGTTAATATCCTTCAGCAGTTTTTCATAATCATCGAGATAAAATCCCGAAAATTCAGAGCCGCTCTTGCTGATAAACGAATTCATCATCGCAATCAGGGATGAATTTTCTCGCTCAAGATAAGAAGGCATAAGTGCAAAGAAGTGGTAATCGGTAAGCTTGCTAAAGAAATAGTTAAAACAGCGTTCAGCATGTTGCAGGTAAAAATTCAAATCAGCGATGTGGTGCACGCTGGTCGATTGACCTGTAGTGCCGCTGCTGGTAAAGTAGGTTTCATCCTCCCACAACCCTGTTTTTATCATGTGCTTTTTAAAGAATGAGATGGGTAAGAAAGGTATATCGGTTACCCGCTTTATATTCTGCAGGTTAGTTCCCAGGTGTTTCAGGTAACTGGCGTAAACAGGGTTATGTATAGCCTGGTAACGGAATAAAGGAAGCACAATATCATCCAAATTGTGTTCGTTTACAGTATACAAAAGAGACTCAAAACTTTTATAGTTATCCAAGCGTTGTGTACCTTGTCCGGGTTCAAAAATACAGTATGAAGTTTATTAAGGGTTTAGTTTTGGTTTGTTTTTTAGCGATTTCTATCAGCGCTTGTTTCGACCCGCCAGAATTCAAGAGTACACCCGAAATTACCTTCGATAAAATTCAGTTTAAAGAAGTACCCGGTGCGGGTACCAATGACAGCCTCATTCTTTACATTGACTTTAAGGATGGCGATGGCGATCTAGGGCTTGATCCGGATGATGAAACCTTTGCAGAGCCCCCGTTCCATTCTTCCGATTACTTTTTGACCACTCCCGGCTGCTCTACCGGTCAATGTGACACCACTAAAGTTAATACCCAAATTGTTTACTATGGTCAGGAAAACGTTCCTTACGTTCTGCTAAATTCAAATGGGATAAATGGGAAATTGGTAACGAACAAGACGCGCAATCAAGCAGGTTATATTTATCTTCCTGCTTACTCGAGTAGCAGCTGCGAATTCTACTCTGAAGATAGATTACTGGTACCAGAAGCAGCTGCAGATGCATCCTATAATATCATAGATACGCTGGAAGATCAGGCTACCAAAAAGAAGTACTTCGTTATTCAGGAGCCTCTGCTTTACAAGAAGAACACGAATCACTATAATATAGAAGTTAAGTTTTTAGTTTTTGAAGGTGGTAACTTTGTTGAGTTCAACTGGTCAAAGTTGTGCTATGAGTACGATGGACGATTTCCATTGTTAAGCAGTCAGAGTAGTGCATTAGAAGGAACAATACGGTATGGAATGGCTAACCCGAGTTACCTCGCCTTGTTCAGTGTTAAAACGCTAAAACTTGAAGTAAGAATTAAAGACCGTGCGCTCAACGTGAGCAACAAGGTCACCACACCACAATTTACCCTTGATGGTATTCGGGTAAACTAAGTATTTCAACTCACTTCTTTCCCAAATCCCAATATTGCTTGATCATGGTCAGGAATGATTCCATCTCATGTAACGGAATCATGTTAGGCCCGTCACTTAATGCTTTTTCAGGATTAGGATGAGTTTCGATAAAAAATCCATCAACACCGGCGGCTGCTGCTGCACGAGCTAAGAACGGTGCAAATTCACGCTGACCACCTGAAGATCCTCCTTTACCGCCCGGCTGTTGAACAGAGTGTGTGACATCAAAAATCACAGGTGTATATTGACGCATGATCGGAAGTGATCGCATATCAACTACCAGGGTATGATAGCCAAAGCTTGCACCACGTTCCGTAAGAAATACTTTATTGTTTCCTTCTCCCCTAACCTTATCAACTGCATATTTCATGTCTTCCGGGGCCATGAACTGTCCCTTCTTGATTTTCACTGCCTTTCCGGTTTTAGCAGCAGCTTTTAATAAATCAGTCTGTCTGCACAGGAAGGCTGGTATCTGCAATACATCGGCAACCTCAGCAACTTCGGCACACTGATAAGATTCGTGTACATCGGTTACGATTGGTACATTCAGGTTCTTCTTAACCATCGCCAGAATTTCCAGGCCCATATCTACAGAAGGGCCACGGTATGAACCTGATGATGTTCTGTTTGCTTTATCGAATGAAGATTTAAAAACGTATTCAATTCCAAGTTTTGAACAAAGTTCTTTTACTTTGGTGCCAGTCTCCATACAGATATCAAAACTCTCGGCTGCGCAAGGGCCGGCAAACAACACCATTTTATTTCCACCCAGTGTGATCTTATCTGTGACCTGAACTTTATCTTTAAATATTTCCATACATATACTTTTCTAAACTTTTAAGATTTTATCGAGTTCTCCTCTTGCGGCTAACACCAAGTCAGCTACTTCTCGCACAACACCTTCTCCCCCTTTTGTTTGTGTTACTAAGTCAACCTTCGTTTTTACGTAACTCATGGCATCGGCAGGGCATGCAGACAAACCACAATTCTTTAATGCCCCAAGGTCGTTGATATCATCACCAATATAAGCCACTTGCTTCTTCTTTAATTTATGAAAGTCAACAAGTTTCTCCAACACAGAAAGTTTATCAACAATTCCCTGATGGCAGAAATCGAGTTTCAATTCATTGGCGCGAAAGCTCACCACTTTCGAATCTCTACCGGTGATGATACCGACTATAATCCCCGCTTTTTTTAAATGACTGATAATGAATCCGTCCTTAACACTGAACTGTTTTGTTTCGTTACCCGCGTTATCATAAATGATTTTCCCGTCCGTCAACACGCCATCTACATCAAAAAAAATTGCCTTTATCTGGCTGGCCTTTTTTACCTGTTCTTTGGTATACCTGCTTAAAATCTGCTTCAACTTTTCGGGATTAAAGTATTTCGATTATTTGTGCCCGAAAATTAGGAAAAGCTTTTTACATTAAGACCATAAATCAAGCGCCTTCATGCTAAACCTCAGGTTTTTTATCTCCCTTGCTTTTACGTTGATTTTAGTATTTCTCCTAAACAACAGTTGGCAATTGGGTGCAACCCGAATTCCTCCCCTTGGTAAATTTCTGGATCCTTTTCACGGGTTCTGGCAAAACATTGAACCGAAAGGTTTTACTGGTCCGAAAGAACTTCAAATCACGGGTCTCACGGATAAAGTAACAGTGGTTTACGACAGTTTGCTTATCCCCCACATCTTCGCCAATAACGATGACGATTTGTACCTCGCGCAAGGATTCGTTACAGCCCAACATCGCTTATGGCAAATGGAATTTCAAACCTACGCTGCAGGCGGAAGACTTTCTGAATTCTTAGGAGAAGGGCCGGAAGGACGCATACTCGATATCGATCGAAGTCAGCGAAGGCTAGGATTAGGGTATGGCGCAGTTCACGCACTTGAATCGATGCAAAAGAATGAAACGGTACGAATGATTGCAGAGAAATACACCGAAGGGATCAATCAATACATTGCTACGCTCGACTATAAGACTTTACCTCTCGAATATAAATTACTAGACTACGCGCCTGAAGGCTGGACACCCATGAAGTGTGCGCTGCTTTTGAAACGCATGGCGCTCACGCTGAATATTGGCGACAAAGATATGGAGATGACCAATGCTCTTAAACTTTTTGGAAAAGAAACACTTGACCTGTTGTATCCCGATCGTGAACCAGGTATAGACCCAATCGTGGATAATGCCGGAGGATGGAAATTTGATCCGGTAAGGCTAGACTCAATACCGCTCGCGCTTCCAGACGAATTGATTGCGATCAAAAAATTACCCAATCCAGATCCCAATGTTGGCAGTAACAACTGGGCTGTGGCCGGAAGCAAAACTGCCACGGGCTCTCCTATTTTATGTGGCGATCCACACCTCAATTTAACATTACCATCTATTTGGTATGTCATCCATCTGAACGCACCCGGTGTAAACGTGATGGGTGCCTCCTTACCTGGAGCGCCAGCCGTAACCATCGGGTATAACGATTCCATTGCATGGAGTGTAACCAATGCGCAGCGCGATTTAGTTGACTGGTTCAAAATCACATACCAGGACTCCAACAAGAACAAGTACAAACTTGATGGCCAGTGGGTAGATACTAAAAAAGTCGTGGAAGAAATTAAAGTTCGAGGAAAGGAAACATTTTACGATACGGTTATTTACACCCATTGGGGCCCTGTAACGTATGACGAAACATATCGCGGAGAAAATGAATTGAAGAACTATGCATTCCGCTGGATTTCACATGATCATTCTGAAGAATTACTGGCGCTCCATAAATTGAACCGTGCGCAGAACCATGTTCAATATATGGATGCTTTAAACTACTATGGGTCACCGGCTCAGAATTTTGTGTTTGCTTCTGTGTCGGGCGATATCGCGATGCGCGTGCAGGGAAAGTATCCGGTTAGAAGAAAGGATGAAGGTAAATTTGTATTGGACGGAAGCAAGAGCTCTAACGGTTGGCAAGCATATATTCCGAATGACCAAAACATAGCTTATAAAAATCCGGCACGCGGTTTTGTAAGTTCTGCCAATCAATTTCCAGCAGATTCAACTTATCCTTATTATGTGACTTCGACCAGTTATGAGTCGTATCGTAATCGAAGGATCAACAATGTACTTCGTGAATCCTCCAACATCACCGTTGAGGATATGGCAAAACTTCAAGGTGATAATTTCAATATGAAAGCCAATGAGTGTATCCCAGTACTCTTGTTTTACCTATACGAGGAACTGCCCGACTCTTCCAGAAATTTTTTAGAGGTTGTGAAAACATGGGACAATTTTAATACTGAAGATTCAGAAGGAGCTTCTTACTTCGAGGCCTGGTGGACTGAGCTGATGCCTATGATTTGGGATGAAATGAATACAAATGCCGTACTAGAATGGCCTACATCTTATAATACAATTAAGCTTTTAAAAGAGAATCCGAATTTATCCTTCTTCGATATCCAGAGCACTCCGGAAAAAGAAACAGCAAAAGAAATTGTTCAAAAATCTCTGGCTCGCGCGGTTCGGAAAATTTCAAAATGGAAAAAGGATCATCAAACGGAAAATGTTCCCTGGGCCGAATACAAAGACAGTTTCATTGGACATTTACTTCCACCTTTAAGACCCTTAGGAATTGCGGTCAAGCATGGTGGCAACGGAAGCATCGTTAATGCGCATAGCAGATCGAACGGACCATCGTGGCGGATGATTGTTAGCCTGGAAAAAACAGGAGTCAAAACCTGGGCCGTTTACCCGGGTGGACAATCCGGCAACCCGGGAAGCTATTATTACAGCAACATGATCGACCGTTGGGTGGCTGACAAGCATTATCAAATGATTTTTAAGAGCACCCAGGCAGAAACAGAAAAAGCCGCGCTCTATTCTACTTCACTCAACCCGGTTTCAAAATGAAATTTCTTATACAGTTAATAACCATCGGTATCTCAGCCTTTATCCTTGAATTAGTAATGCCTTGGTGGTGTATTGCCATCGTTGCATTCGCGGCAGGTTATGCGCTTAAATCGAAGGCCAACTTTCTGGCAGGCTTATTTGGTATCGGCTTGTTGTGGTTAATCAAAGCATGGATGTTAGATGCCTCAGCCTCAGCACCTCTCACTGAACGAGTTGCAGCAATCTTTAGTTTAAGTAAACCGTTATTGATGTTGGTTACAGCGCTGGTTGGCGGACTCGTGGGAGGTTTTGCAGCAATGACAGGAGCTTCGCTGAAAAAAGCGAAGCGATCTGATTCTTACTATCCGCAATAAAAATTCTGACTATTTTTTAATCCGGTTACGTTAGTTTTGTACCAACGTTTATATTTGCATTCCTTTTCCGGGAGGAAAGGGCTTTTTAAGCTAAAAAACACTGGAGAGGTGGGTGAGTGGCTTAAACCAATAGTTTGCTAAACTGTCGTACGGGTCATTCTGTACCGGGGGTTCGAATCCCCCCCTCTCCGCGCAGATTTGGTAAGTGCTGGTGAAAAGAAAAAGTGATGAACAGGGTCCGATGGCTCAACTGAATAGACAGGGAGCATCAGAATATAGGGTCCGATAGCTCAACTGGATAGAGCATCAGCCTTCTAAGCTGACGGTTCGGGGTTCGAGTCCCTGTCGGATCACTAAAAAATATTGTTCGGGGCGTGGCTCAGTCCGGTTAGAGTACCTGGTTTGGGACCAGGGGGCCGCAGGTTCGAATCCTGCCGCCCCGACAAAAAATTAAAGCTCCTCACGGGAGCTTTTTTTATTTCAGCATGTTTCACGTCTACGTCTCCTGCCGCCCCGACAAAATTTAGACAAGCATTGCATCCAAAGTGCGAGGCTTTTTTCTTGTCTAGCGTTGCTAAAGATATTGCTTAGTAATGCCTGCGATAAATTTTACATTGAACTTGGTCGAGCGATTAGATGTCACAACTCAGGAGAGGCGTCCTCCATTAAGAACTGTTCCCTTCAAACGATAATTTCAGCCCCTTGAAAAGTAAGACTTCATTTCCTCTTCTACTCCTGCCGCAGGGAATGAATCGGATTTTCTGTTGCCGCTTTCACGACTTGGAAACTAATTGCAAGACCGCAAATCAATGCTACGATAAGAGTAGCAGTGAGGTACACCCACGGATTAATCGGTATTCGATCAACAAAACTCTGTAACCAATACTCTGTGCCTAAATAAGACAACGGCCATGCAATTAAAGTGGCAATGCCAATCAGTTTAACTACTTCGGCAGACAACAGGTTTATTAGGCGACCAATACCAGCACCCAGTATTTTGCGAATACCGATTTCCTTTTTACGGATAGATGCCGTAAATGCAAGTAGACCAACAAGACCTAAGCAAGCAATAAAAATGGAGAGGGTGGCGAATACTAATAGTACTTTCCCCGTAGTTAACTCCGATTGATAAATATTTTCATAGTCGTCATCAAAGAAAAAAGATTCAAAGAGTTTTCCATTTGAATGCTTAGCCCAGTTGTCTTCTATATATTTAACAGTTTTCCGAATATTCTCAGCATGGCTGATTTTGACGGTGATATAGCCGCTCTGGTCGGAATTTTCGGGCATTAATTCAAATGCTATGGGTTGAATTTTCTTATGAAGTGATTCAATATTAAAGTCTTTCACCACGCCAATAATCGTGAGGAACTCCCCTTTGTGCCAAGGCGATGTTAATTCTTGCCCAACAGGATTGTCAAATCCAAAAGATTTTGCTGCAGCTTCGTTGATCACAACAGCATTTGAATCCAGGCTGTGTTCTTTTGAAAAAAATCTTCCGGAGACCATCTCGATACCCATTAGTTCCTGAAAAGTATTGCTAACGTGATTGAACTTGAACACAAAGCTTTCGTCATTACCCTTCACGCGGTATGACCTTTCGGGATATGGTTTTCCGGGGATGGTGTTTGAATGAGCCACCACGTTGACATCAGGATTCGTGAGGAGTTTATTTTTAAAAGCTTCCTGGTGTTCCTTCAATTTATCAGGTCTTCGTATCACCAGAATGTTGTCTTTATTAAACCCAAGATTTTTGGTGAG
>DASTYM010000196.1:0-3040 GCA_035764995.1 Cyclobacteriaceae bacterium
AGTAACATGGTGCTGGTAAAAGCTTCACGCTTATCCGTACAGCCGGTTCGTGCAGAAGAATTTGCCATGGTGATCGAATTTAGCGAAGGGAAATAATGTTACCTGGTAATCAATTTCTGAAACTACTTTTTCTGGCGATTGTGGGGCTCGTAAGTTCCTCTGATGCCTTTTCGCAAATACAGCAACCCGGGCGGTATGAAAAGGAGATAAAATTCAATGATGCGGAATTTAGTATTATCTCCCTGCAAACCGATGGCCTGGCGCTTATTCGTGAGAAACGGGAGTTCAAAGCTGGCAATCAAACCTGGGAAATAATTTTCCTGGATACCGCTCTTCAGGCAACAGATCCAATCGAATTTCAGGTTGATAACAAATACAATATTATTGGATTCGATCATGCTGCAGGAGTTGCATTTCTCTTGTTCACTGAGGGCGATCTTGGCAGGTATCTGAATCTGGTGGCCATTACCATCAAAACCAGAGAAGTTAAACAGTATGAGATAAAACCAGAATTGAGTCTTCACCTGACGCACTTCAGCAAGGTGGGTGAAAATTTTGTTTTTGGAGGATTTGTGAACAGAGAGTCAGCCGTCTTGCTGTATAGCCCGACAACTGATAACCTCAAAGTTATTCCGGGCTTCTTTCAAAAGGAGTTGGAACTAGTCGACATACGTGTCAATCAAAACCTGACCTTTAACACCATTTTAATTGACAGGAGCGAGAACAGAGCGAAGAAAATGATTCTTAAAACATTTGACGCGTTTGGGAAGCAAATTCTGGAAGACATAACAGCCATCGATGAAGATATTGTCCTACTCACCAGCGTAAGCAGTACACTCGAAAGAGAAGACCTGATGATTGCCGGGACTTGGGGAAAAGCTAATTCAAAACAAGCTTCGGGATTTTATGCTTTACCAGTCAATCCATTTTCAGACCTGCCGGTTAAGCGGGTTAATTTTGGATCGCTCGAGCACTACCTCGACTATCTGAAACCCGCTAAAGCTGCTAAAATTAAATTGAAGTCAAGCCAGGCAAGCGAGGCCGGGAAAATTCCCGAGTTTATGGATTATGTCATGCCTTTCAAAATTGTTGAATACGTAAACGGCTTTATCTTATTTGCAGAGTCATATGTTCCAACCAATACTACGTCAAATCAATATCCACCGAATTGGCCCTATCGATATAATTACCCGTACCCTGGATCATTTGGTGGATATTATCCATATGGAAACGGATACTATAACTCACAGAATATAAACAATCTGGAGAATGACCGCGAAGTAAAAACAGTTGAAAGCGCGATAGTCGCATTTGATGGAAATGGTAACGTTCTGTGGGATTACAGTCTGCCGCTAACCAGCATAAAGATGCCTTCGCTGGAACAAGTCGGTGATTTTACACTGGTCGAAAACAATATTCATCTTTTGTATAAAGACGAATCAGAATTGAAAGCAAAAACAATTAACTTAGATGATCAGGAGGTTAGGGAAAGTTCAGAAAAAATACAGCTCGGCCATCCCTTAGATGAATTAAGATCAGAAAGCGAAAAGGTCGGAACAGTTAGACATTGGTTTGGTAAGAATTTTTATGTGTGGGGATATCAATCCATTCGAAACAAGGCCAGCACGGAAGACAGATCAAAGCAGGTTTTTTACGTCAATAAAGTGGTGGTTCATTAGTGCTGCACTCGTTCTTCCACTTTGTGCTTTTGCACAATTGCATCAGAATAAACGCCTTGAAATTCCTATTTCTGATGATAACGACCAGTTTGAAATAGCCCCTGCCAGGAATGATGGTATCGTTCTCTACCGGATGATCCGTGACTCCCGGAGCGACCAAATCGAAATTATCCATACCGATACTTCCTTTCGTGAAAAGTGGAGGGGTGCATTGCCTGTCGATAAAGGCTTTGGGCTTGCTAAACAAATAGCTGCCCGTGGAAACCTCTACTTGATTTTTTTTGACAGGGATTTTTCAAATCGAAATTTTCTCCTGTATGAAATCAATCTTAATAAGCCCACCTATACCAGGTTTATGGTCATGAACTCGATACCTTTTTTTCCCAGAGTTTTTGAAGTAACCTCAAAGGGTGCGCTCATTGGAGGATATTTTAATCGTACACCGATTGTTCTGTTTTTTGAATTCGGTACACAAAAATCAAAAATACTTCCCGGCCTTCTGAATGAAGCAGGTGAATTAGCTCAGGTAAAAATCAATTCCGATGAAAGCTTCACCGTGCTGATCAGCGCTAAAAACTATCAGAAGCAGCAAACGCTCTGGTTGAAAGACTACAACCCTACCGGCAAACTTGAGCGAAATTTTATGCTTCAGCCTGATGGAAATAACAACCTGATTTTTGGAAGGGCAATCCAGACCAATAACAATTCCCAAATCATAACGGGCGTTTATGGAAACAGAAACACTGATTATTCACGTGGCCTGTTTGTTGCCAGGATAGCCGATGATGGCGGGCAGCAAATCAAATACTACAACTATGCCGATCTCGAAAATTTCTTCAAGTACATGCGCGTGAAACAGGAGAAACGGGTAAAAGAGAGGATTACCAGAAAAAAAATAAAAGGAAAGAAAATCAAATTCCAGTATCGATTCCTGGTGCATGAACTTGTGCCGTACAAAGATCAATTTATTTTGCTGGGCGAGGCTTTCTACCCAAAGTATAGACAAATTAATGGAATCTATGGCGTGTCAGGTAATACGACTTATGTTTTTGACGGCTATCAATATACGCATGCTGTGGTTTTAGGCATTGATGGCAATGGAAAGTTGTTGTGGGATAATAGCTTTGAGATCAATGATGTAAGAACTTTTACGCTGGAACAGTTTGTAAAGATGGATGCGCAAAAAGAAAAAATTGCCCTGCTCTATCTTTACAATAATAATATCCGGACCAAAGTCATCCAGGATAGTATTGTATTGGAAGGTAAGACATCTAATCAAATGAGGCCGGGTACCAATCCTGAATCAAACAGGTCGACCAGTATTAGCAAGCTTGATTACTGGTACGGTGATTATTTTCTTG
>DASTYM010000197.1:0-13200 GCA_035764995.1 Cyclobacteriaceae bacterium
AGTTGCTTCTTCCTCGGATAACGATAGCAGCAGTTCCTTTTCTGACAGTAGTAGTTCATCTTCCGACAGTGGTGGAAGTTGGGGTGGTGGAGATTCAGGCGGTGGCGGGTCCGACAGCAGCTGGTAATTATTTCTGATTCTTCCTATCTTCGGTTCAGAAACCCCTTGACACTTCCCTGCGTCAACGGGCCATTAATTCTTCACCAGCGATGGCCGAATTAAAAACAAAAAAAACAGCTGCGAGCGTTGAACAATTTATTCTTGCGATTGAAGATGAAACTCGCAGAGATGATTGCTTTACCCTGATAGAGTTGATGAAGTCCATCACAAAAGAAGAACCCGTGATGTGGGGAAGCAGCATTGTCGGGTTTGGAAGCTACCACTATATCTATGCCAGCGGGCAGGAAGGAGACTGGCCCGTTGCGGCTTTTTCGCCCCGGAAGCAAAATCTTACTATTTACTTCATGATGGGATTTGATAAGTCTCCCCTGATGGAAAAGCTTGGCAAATACAAAACCTCTAAAGCCTGCTTATACGTTAAGCGCCTGGATGATCTCCATATCCCAACCCTGAAACAACTGATTAAAGCTTCTTTAGTGGATTTGAAGAAATACGTTGCCAAAAACAAAGCTGCGAATCAGAAAAAGAAAAAATGACAAACGAAATACTTAACGATCTTTTCAAAAAAGGATTTGTCACCGAAGACCAATTCAAGAAACTCAACCTGATAACCTCGGGGCAACTGGTTTCCGTTTTTTATGAATTACGATCCTTGTTGTATTTAGGTGTGATGCTTTTTACAACCGGGATGGGGATTCTCATTTACGAGAACATTGGTGACCTGGGTCATATCATCAGCATTATTGTATTGTGTATACTTATCGTTATTTGCTTTTGGTATGCTTTCAAACATGCCGTGCCTTTCACGAATGAACAGGTAAAGTCACAAACTCCTTATTACGATTACGTTTTATTAATGGGCAGTTTACTTTTCATTTCTGTTCAGGGTTATCTGCAATTTCAATACGATATTCTTGACAATGCTTTGGAATATTCTACCTTGTTAACCGCTGCTTTCTTTTTCTTTATCGCCTATCGGTTTGATCATCTTGGCATTTTATCATTAGCGATTACAGCTTTAGCTTCCTTTTGGAGCATCAGTTTATCTCCGCAAAAATGGTATAGCGGTGATTTCTTTTCAGATTCAGATTTACATATTATCGCCATCATCTTCAGTGTGGTGGTCGCTGCGCTTGCACTTGTGCTCGATTGGAAGGGAGTAAAAAAACACTTTACGTTTACATACCTGAATTTTTGCACCCTCATATTCTTTGTGGCCAACATCGTAGGCTTATTTGATGAGGGCATGTATGGCATTTACCTGTTGCTTATTTACGGTGGCTGTGTTTTCACCTACTACATGGCTCGCTGGAAAAAATCGTTCCTGTTCCTCTTATATGCGCTCATAGCAGCTTACATCGGCACTACTTTTCTATTAGCCGATACGATTCTGGAAGATGCACTCGAGATTTGGTTTTTCTATTCCATTGCTTCGTGTGGCGGGTTTATCTATTTCATTATCAAGTATAAAAATTACTTCACTCGCGAATCATGAATACTGCATACAACGAAACAGGGTTATACAACCTTTCTGTTTTAAAAGAGAGTAAACGCTGGTTGAAGCAACATTTCATCGAAGCAAATCAGTTTCACAAAATAAAGGAAACATACCCGAGTCCATTCTACCATCCGAACTTTCTGATTAGGGTGCTGTTATTTGTAGCTGCCTTACTTGCGTTATCAGGAGTTACAGGTATTCTTTCTTTATTGGCCCTGGGTATCGATGAGGGCGAAGTTTTTCTCTCGTTTATGTGTTTACTCTATGGAGTTGGGTCCTTCTTTTTCCTTGAAAAAGTTTTTATTGAAAATAATCATCATTATAAATCAGGTGTAAACGAAGCATTGATTTATCATTCCTGTGGATTTACCATTGGCGGTATCATGGGTATTTTCGATTTCAATGTACATTTTGGGTTATTCGCATGTTTCATCGTACTATCATTTGCAGCCATTCGTTATCTCGATCTGGTTTGCACGATTTGCGCCATACTTTCGTTTGTAGGAATTATCTTCTATGAGTTTAATAACGCAGGAGGAATTTTTCAACAAATCATTCCATTTGTACTCATCATCTGCTTCACACCCATTTATTTCTTTGTGAAGAAAATCAAGCCGATTTCTGATTTAAAATTCTGGTCAAATAATTTGCTTATTGTTGAAGCACTGAGTCTCCTATTTATTTATGCTGCAGGAAACTATCTGGTCGTTCGGGAGTTGAGTATTGAAATGATGGACCTGTATCTTGAAGAAGGAACTGACATTCCTTTTGCATTTATTTTCTATACACTAACCATACTCATTCCAATCGCTTATTTGTATTTCGGAGTGAAAAATAAAGACATGGTTTTGATTCGGGTTAGTTTGATTGTAATCGCATTTTCTGTTTTTACATTCAAGTATTATTACAGCTTCGGGCATCCTGAAATTACGTTTACTGTAGCCGGCCTGATTTTACTTGCTATCTCAATTCTGTTATTGAGTTATCTTAAAACACCCAGGCAAGGATTTACCCGTGAAAATCTTCTGACCGAAAAATGGGCTAACATGAATGCCGAGGCATTTATTATCTCTCAAACCATGGGCGGAAACCAGGTTACCGTAAAAGAAGAATTCAAAGGCGGTGGCGGTGGTTTTGGAGGCGGTGGCGCTACCGGAGGGTACTGATTTTGTTATCAACGGCTTGTTTCCCAGCAACTACGGCCGTAACATTGTGGCTATTTTTCATAGGAATAATGCACCCCTGTTGATTGTATGGAACTATCCACAACCCCCAAGAAAAAAAGCAAGCTTACTCTCTACATTGTTATCGGGTTATTTGCCGGCATTATTCTCGGCTTTACGCTCAATAAAAACTATTTACACAACGAAAATGCCCAACTTGAATCGCTCGATAACCAGTTGAGTGAAATCAAAGCCCGGCCCCACACCAATATTGACAGCGCCACGATTGCTTCACTTGAAGCAACAAAAAAGAATATCAATTCGAAACGCAACGCAGTTCTTCAGGCACGTGAAAAAAAGACTGAACCCTTCTCGGTTTTAGCAGATGTTTTTCTGCGCCTCATAAAAATGATTGTAGCGCCTCTGGTGTTTACAACATTAGTAGTTGGCGTAGCCAGGTTGGGCGATATAAGTGCTGTGGGACGCATTGGTGGTAAGACCTTACTTTGGTTTGTCGGAGCCTCCCTTATGAGCTTGTTGTTGGGAATGGTGATGGTGAACTTATTTGAGCCTGGAATAGCAATGCACTTGCCTGTACCTGATACAAGTGAATCATCCGGTATTTCTTCAGTTGGATTCTCTTTAAAAAATTTCCTGTATCACATATTCCCAAGCAGTGTAATTGAATCGATGGCCAAGAATGAGATCCTGCAAATTGTAGTGTTCTCATTGTTCTTCGGTGTGGCCACTGCAGCGATCGGAGAACCCGGAAAAATTGTAATCAACTTCATGGATGCCTGTGCGCATGTAATTTTAAAATTGACAGGTTACGTGATGAATCTCGCTCCTCTTGCTGTGTTTGGTGCCATGACCGCCATCATTGCCAAGCAGGGCATTGGAATCCTTAAGACATATTCCATTTTCATTGGAGAATTTTACTTTACACTCGGACTGTTATGGGTACTCCTGGCGTTTGCCGGATTTGTTATTATCAGAAAGCGGGTGTTTTCACTGGTCCAATATGTGAAAGAACCTACATTACTCGCCTTCAGTACAGCGAGTAGCGAAGCTGCCTTTCCTAAAACCATGGAGCTTCTCCAGAAATTCGGTTGCAAGGATAAGATTGTAAGCTTTGTACTTCCACTCGGATACTCCTTTAACCTGGATGGCAGCATGATGTACATGACATTTGCCTCCTTGTTCATTGCGCAATCATACGGTATTGAATTATCCATTACCAACCAAATAAGCATGCTGCTCGTATTGATGCTCACCAGTAAAGGAATTGCAGGGGTACCTCGTGCTTCTCTCGTGGTGATTGCCGGTACACTGGCCACTTTCAATATTCCGGAAGCAGGCTTGGCGCTCTTGCTTGGCATTGATCCACTATTGGATATGGGTCGAAGTGCTACAAACGTGATTGGAAACAGCGTTGCTACTGCAGTTGTTAGCAAATGGGAAAATGAGCTGGGACCGGAAAAGGAAGAATAGTTATCATTTCCGAACTTTAATTGCATAATTTTGTTGTTTTATTAAAATTAAGATCATGCTCCAAGCTGTTCCAAAAGACGTCCACATCTACCTGGAATCAAACCCAAACCCGAATTCACTGAAGTTTGTCGTGAACGAAATGCTCGTGCCTGAAGGGATTAGCTTTGATTTTCCGGATGCAGAAAGCACTGAAAATGCACCCTTGGCGAAAGAGCTTTTTCAGTACCCGTTCGTGGATCGTGTTTTCTACATGAGCAATTTTGTAACGGTTACAAAAAAGGGTGACGTTGAGTGGCTTGAAATTCAAGGAACAATCAAGGAGCATATCAAAAAATTCCTGGAGGCTGGCAAATACATCATTGAAGTAAGCGAACCGGAAGTTTCGAGCCCTGAAGAAGAGACCGAGACCGTAAAAAAAATCAAAACGATATTGGAGGAGTACATCAGGCCAGCGGTTGAGCAGGATGGCGGGGCTATCACGTACCATTCTTTCAAGGAGGGAATTGTAAAAGTTAAACTCCAGGGCTCTTGCAGCGGATGTCCTTCATCCATGGTAACTTTGAAGGCTGGTATTGAGAATCTCTTTCAACGGATGATGCCGGGAGAAGTAAACGCGGTCGAGGCGCTGTAATTTTACACTTTAAGCAGTTGTTATAAGGGCTTCACTTGTATCGGGTGAGGCCTTTTTATTCAGTATCTTTAAACTATGCGCAACCTCATCCTCCTGGCTTTGTTTTTCAGTCTCACAGACTCACAGGCTCAATCAATAAAAATCATGACGTACAACATCCGGTACGACAACCCAGGTGATGGCGTAAATGCCTGGCCAAAAAGGATTGAAAAAGTAACCGGACTCATTCGAAAACATAATCCCGATGTCATAGGTGTGCAGGAAGCCTTGCACCATCAATTGGAAGATCTCGTAAAGGTTCTGCCAGATTATTCGTACGTGGGCGTTGGTCGTGACGATGGTAAGAAAAAAGGAGAATACAGCGCTATTCTTTTTCGAAACAGCCGCTTTGGTTTATTGAGCGACAGCACCTTGTGGCTTTCTGAGACCCCACAGGTGCCTGGAAGTAAAAGCTGGGATGCCGCCATTACTCGTCTCGTAACCATCGCCAAGTTCTTCGATAAAGAACTGAAGACAGATTTCATTGTATTAAATACCCATTTTGATCACATTGGTAAAGAGGCTCGTTTGAACAGTGGTGCTCAAATTGCAGGTATTGTGGCCAGCTCCAGAACAAAAGTTGAAATACCTATTCTGGTGACCGGAGATTTTAATTGCGAACGAAGCGAAGAAGCGTACCGAAATGTGACCATCAAGGATTTAACAGACACAAAACCAGCGAACGACTCTACAGGAACGTATTGCGGATTTGAAGTGGGAAAAATGGAATGCAAACCCATTGATTATATTTTTTACACCAAAGAATGGCTGCTAAAAAATTACCTGGTAATCACAGACAATGATGGCACGCACTACCCTTCTGATCACCTCCCGGTGATGACTGAGTTTGAGCTAAGCCTCGTAAAATAGTTGCTGGTCGCAAGTCACCGGTCACCGGCAACCAGAAACTGGCGACTGGCAACATTGGATGAACAACTGAGTATTCCTGACTAAACGAAATGTTAGCTAAGTCCAGTTAAAAAACCCTCCTCAAACTCCTCATTCTCAATCGAGAACTCATCAGCATCAAAGTAAGCAGGGAATTTATCACGGAACGCCTGAAGTGAATTAGCGTTGAGCTGAAGTGTTTTAATTGCTTCCACACCTTCCGAAGAAAAGATCATCTCTCCTTTCGGACCGATGATGGAAGAATTTCCATTGTACTCAATTGAATTTCCATCTACACCTACACGGTTAACACCAACCACATAGCTCAGGTTTTCAATAGCACGTGCTTTTAACAAGGTGCTCCACGCTTCAATACGAGCCGTTGGCCAGCTTGCGATATAAATAAGCAAGTCGTAATTCAGTCTTTTAGAAGAAGCATCGTATTTGTTGCGACTCCACACAGGAAAGCGAAGGTCATAGCAGATCAAGGGACAAATTCTCCAACCCTTCCAGGTTGCTATCAGCATGCTTTCCCCGGCAGAGAAGGTCTTATGCTCAGCCGCCATCCTGAACAGGTGACGCTTATCATAGGTTTTATAATTTCCACCTGGTTCCATCCACAATAAACGGTTAAAATACCGGTCGTGTACATTGCAGATAAAACTTCCCAGGATTAAAGCACCGGTTTGGTCAGCCATCTGCCGCATCCACTTGAACGTTCGCATGTTCATATGCTCGGCCATCTTGGGCGCATTCATGGTAAAACCTGTCGTAAACATCTCAGGCAGCACAATCACATCAGTATCCTGCCCGATTTGCCATATTTTTTCCTCAAAAGCAGAAAGATTGGCATCAATTTCCTCCCAATAGATATCCGACTGGATTAATGTGATTTTTAGATCCTGCATGAGAACGTAGTGGTTTCGCCCGCAAAGAAAAACTTTATGGACTTAACTCGCAAGGACAGAAAATGGAATAGGAAGAAATTCTGGAAATTGATTCTGGATACTAGATGCTGGATTCTTGTGCCTAGTATCCAGAATCCAGCATCTAGCATCATGTTTACAGCTTCCGCAGGATTTCGATCGCCTTGTCAAGCGTTTGCTCATTTTTGGCAAAGCAGAACCTAAGTAGCTTATTATCAGTTTTGTCGCTGTAAAAAGCTGATATCGGAATAGATGCTACTTTTTGCTTTTTGGTGAGCTCTTCAGCCATCTCGCGATCGGATAATGTTGAAATACCTGAATAAGAGAGCGATTGAAAATACGATCCCACGCAGGTCATTGGCTCAAAAGAAGAACCTTTTATCCCATTGAGAAAGTAATCCCGCTTTTGTTGGTAGAAGGTTCCCAGATTCAAATAGTGCTCTGGCGTTTTCATGTATTCTGCAAGTGCCAGTTGTACCGGTGTATTTACGCTGAAGGTTACAAATTGATGGGCCTTTCTGATTTCGGCTGTGATGTTTTTTGGTGCGATCACATAGCCAACTTTCCAGCCTGTGGCATGAAATGTTTTCCCGAACGAAAAAATGGCCAGGCTTCTTGCCGCCAGCTCGGGATAATGCAAAACGCTTTGATGTTTCTGTCCATCGAAAATGATGCGTTCGTAAACTTCATCACTTAATACAATCAAATCATGTTCAATGGCAAGCGTCTGAAGTGTTTTCAAATCCTTCTCCGACAAAACTGCTCCACTTGGATTTTGTGGAGTATTGACCATGATGATGCGTGTACGTGAATTAATCTTTGACTTCACCTCTTCCCAATCAATTGAGAAATCCGGATAGCGAAGATTGATGTGCACAGGTACACCACCATTTAACCTGATTGCTGGTGCGTATGAATCGTAAGAAGGGTCAAACAAAATTACTTCATCACCTTTGCCTACAAGCGCTGCAATAGCCGAGAAAAGTGCTTCAGTCGCTCCAGCCGTGATGGTAATTTCTGTTTCAGGATCTGCTGATTGCGAATATGTTTTTGAAATGACTTCAGCGATAACATTTCGGAGTGCAGGTACGCCCGGCATGGGCGCATACTGATTGTGACCTTCCAGCATAAATTTACTTATGAGGTCAATTATTTTTTTGTCAACCGGAAAATCAGGAAAGCCTTGTGAAAGATTGATGGCTCCGTGTTCCAATGCCATCTTCGACATGATTGCGAAAATGGAAGTGCCTACTTCGGGAAGTCTTGATTGAATGGGTTTCATGTTCAGTTCTTTTCAATACCTGCCTGCTTCAAAATCGCATAATAAGTGCCTTTCGGGAGATCCTTATTTCCATGAACCGGAACAACCACAGTTTTTCCTGTCTCCGAATTTTCATAAAGACGATGACTGCCCTTCGTTCGTTTATGCAAAAATCCGTTCTTTTCTAAAATGCGAATTAAATCTCGAGGAGAAAAACTCAAGCAGTTGTGAGATTTAGTGAATACTCCAAAGTTTGATTATCATCGGGGATATCTTCTCCTTTTTCACGGAGATTTTCAATATAGAGTTCAACTGCTTCTTTTGCCATACTTATGGCGTGATCAATATTATCACCGTAGGTAACACAGCCCGGCAAAGCAGGAACAGTAACAGTGTATGCGCCCTCGGGTTCCTTTGTAAGCAAAATTTTATATGTTCTGTTCTTCATACGATTAAAACGTATTAAAGATAAAATAATTCGATCACTTTCTTAACGGTGCTAAAATCCTGTATTCAGTATCAACCTCTCCCCTGCTAATATCATTTAGTTTTCCCTTCAGCATACGTTTTTTGAGTGGTGTCAAATAATCAATGAAGAGTTTCCCTTCAATGTGATCGTACTCGTGCTGAATGATGCGGGCTTTTACGCCATCGTAGGTTTCTTCTTTTAAATTCCAATGCTCATCATAGTACCGAATTGTCAGGTTCTTTTTACGAGACACTTTTTCGCGAATGTTTGGAATGCTCAAACAGCCCTCTTCAAACTCCCATGGTTCACCCTCCTCCTGAAGGATCAGGGGATTAATAAATGCCTTTTTAAAGCCATCCATGTTTTCGCCACCGGTTTCATCATCGTCATCATCTTTCAGTGCTGTGCCATCCACCACAAAAAGACGAATTGCCTTTCCAATCTGGGGGGCTGCCAAACCAATCCCCTGCGCAGAATACATGGTTTCGTACATATCCTTGATCAGGGTGCTTAAATCGGTGCCTGTCTCAATCTCCTTCGCACGTTGGCGCAATACCGGGTCTCCGTAAACAACTATCGGGTAAATCATCCTGCAAAGTTAATAGTTATCCGTTAATCGTTAATTGTAATCCTGCTTCTATTAAACGATTAACGGTTAACGGTTACCAGATTCCAAAAAAGACTGCAGAATAATCGTGGCACTAATCTTATCAACATTTCCCTTCACCTGGCGATCTTTTTTCTTCATGCCACCGTCAATCATGGTACGTTGAGCCATCGAACTGGTGAAGCGCTCATCGATCTCGTGAACAGGTTTGCTGGGAAAATTCTTTTTGAGCTCTTCAATACACTTTCGCACCAGAGGTGCAGTCTCTGAATCTTCATTCTTCAATGTTTTTGGCATCCCGATGACAAATTCATCTACCGATTCCTTTTGAGTGTACGCCTTTAAAAAGTTTTGCAACTCTTCAGTGGGGACTGTTTCAAGAGCAGTCGCGATGATACGCAAAGGATCGGTCACTGCAAGGCCCGTTCTTTTCTTACCATAATCGATTGCCAAAACTCTTCCCATTAAAATGCTTCCGTAATGTTCAAATAAAACGCAAAAGAGTCCCGCCCTACACCAACATCCACCCGCAAGTTAATACGCGGCTGCAATGCAAACCTATAGCCAGCGCCAATAACAGGCAATGTATTTTCGAATTCAATGGATTCATTCCAAATTTCTCCTGCGCCAGTCCATACTACAAACCCATGCTTCGACAAACTAACTTTCTTCTTGAATGTGTGACGGTATTCCACCAAAGCGTACGCTGAATTCTGATCGCGGTAGCGCCCACCATAATAGGCGCGTAAATTATTGTCGGAACCGATGCTGGGAAGTTCGGTGTAGGGAACATCTCCAAATCCTAACTTGGCCCTGGCATTGAAAGACAATATTCTTCCTTCGTTTTTACCCAAGGCGCTAAATCTTCTAAAATCAATTCCCAAAATAGAATAGCCATCGCCTGTTGACCACGAAGCCGGATAACTTAGCCACGATACTTCAAGCAACGTTCCCCTCCATGCGTTCACAATCATATCCCTTGAGTCGTACTGAATCAGCGCGCCAACACCTACTACACTAACTCGTTCGCCATAGGTTAAATACCCTTCGTCTTCCTGCATTTTAACGTTAGGTTCTTTTGCCATTGTCATACTATAATCAGTTTGAGGTCCAACGAAAACATGCGGCCTAACTTCTTTTAACACTTTTGGATTCCACCGGAAGTTATTTTTGGTGTATTGAGTACTGTCTTCGCTTTGCTCCAATGAATTGCCTGCTTCAAAACCGACTCCCCAATAATTATCATTAATGTGATTGAACTCCATCGAGTTCAACCAGCGTATTTTATTTCTAAACAACAAGTTTGCGTCAGATTGAAAACCAACCGCACCACGAACCGAGATATAGGCAATGAGCGGAAGAGATGATCGCTGTAACGTTGTGTCCGATCGATCCAACGAAAAAGTAAATGCTGATGCCGATCCCAACAAAAATCCTGTTTCCGGTGCAGAGGCTGGAATAACAACCTGAGAAAAAATCATTTTCCCTTGTCGGATCTTTTCGTTGCGGATAGAATCTTTTCGGTTAATTTTTTTTTGAGCGTGCGCATGAACGCTCGTAAGAAAAAACAAGGCCAGAAGAATGTGAGGCCTTATATATTGCTGCATCAGTTTAGGGAAGACTTATCAAAAAAAGTTTGCTTCACTTTTCTTTCCAATGCCATGGCTTTGGGGAAAAGGATTTCATTCTCGATACGGGCGTGTGTAATCAAACTCTTCTCAAACTCTTTCAACTCATTGTAGATCACTTTTATCTGAAGCGGAGCACCCGGCTCTAATTGATAATCTTTGGTGATCTTTCGGATGCCTTCCATTTCATCGTCATGTACTTCATGGTCCATGGCAAATTTCTGTACTGAATGCCTTTCAACCAGGTAATACAATCGCGTTGGAATGTAATTTCCTTTTGAAGCGCGCTCAAGTGCCTTGATGTATCGGAAGAGTGTATCTTCTTCTTCGTAGATGTGATGAATAAAATCCTCCACAAAAAGCGGAAACACAAGTTTCAAATCGCGCTCCACTAATTTGTACTCATCCTGTTCGGCCGTGAAACTATCCACCAGCCTGGCGATATACGGAAGCTTATGTTTAATGTATAGGAAATGCGAGTGCTTCAGGTACTCAATGATTAAATCAATCGGATAGGAAATCAGCGGAAGGTCTGCTTCTTTCAGGTTAGTAGGTGACTCCAGTTCTTTGATGACCTGTTCAACCTTTAGTCCTTTTCGTAAACAAATTTCTTCGAGGGTTAACTCAGAATATTCATCAAACGGGATGCCGAAATAAAACAACACATAGGCATGAACGTAGTTCTCATCCACGAGCTCGGCAATGCGCTTATCCTTCAAGGCTGTGCTGTCCATACAATTATCAAAGATAGGTAATGCCACACAAAAACGCACGATAATGCTGAACCGGGCATAAATTCAGGATTTTTATACATTTCGGGTCAAAAAAGGGCCTGCCTGCCGGTAGGCAGGGATTATACTTCCTCAACATTTGTTATATAGCATCGTTAAAGAGTAGACGAAAGAAATACTATGAGCGAACAGAAAAACACCCGGTACCAGATAAGGATGCCGTTGATTCTTTGCATCGGACTTGCAGGGGGGATTTTTATTGGGGCCAGTCTTACGACCAAGAAAACTTCAGACGATGTTAGCAAGGACGTGCAGAAGCTGCGAGAGGTACTGACCTACATTGAAGGCAAATATGTGGATTCTATTAAAACCGATAAGCTGGTAGACGAATCCATTGAACATTTGCTGGGCAAGCTTGACCCGCACTCGGTTTACATTCCGGCATCCGACAGAAAAATGGCTGATGAAGAATTACAGGGAAACTTTGATGGCATCGGAGTTGAGTTCAATATTTTCCAGGACACTATCGTAGTAATATCACCTCTCAGTGGTGGACCGTCTGAATCGCTGGGGATTTTATCGGGCGACAAGATCGTTCAGGTAGACGGAAAAAATGTAGCTGGCATTGGCATCACCTCGGTGGATGTTATGAAGTTATTGAAGGGCCCAAGCGGTACAGAGGTAAAAGTCACCATTGTGAGAGCAGGTTCGCCAGAGCCACTTGAGTTCAATATTGTTCGCGATAAGATTCCGCAACGCTCACTCGATGTGGCCTACATGGTTGATAAAGAAACAGGCTACATAAAAGTTAGTCGCTTTGCTGCAACTACTTATGATGAGTTTAGCGAGGCACTCAACACGCTGAAGAAAAAAGGAATGAAGAAACTCATTCTTGATTTACAAAGTAACGGTGGCGGCTTCATGCACATTGCTATTAAAATGGCTGACGATTTTCTTTCAGATGGAAGAAAGATCGTATACACGAATGGAAAAGATACAAGCCTGAATACCGATGCTGTCTCAACTGCCAATGGAAATTTTGAAAAAGGCGATTTAATTGTACTGGTCAATGAATTCAGTGCATCAGCATCTGAGATCGTTGCAGGTGCGCTTCAGGACAATGACCGTGCATTAATCGTTGGCCGAAGAACTTACGGAAAAGGTTTGGTACAAAGTTTATTTGATTTGACTGACGGCTCTGAGTTAAGACTTACTATTTCACGCTATTACACACCGAGTGGTCGTTCTATTCAAAAGCCTTACAACGATGACGAAGAATATTTCCTGGATATCACCAGTCGTTACAAAAAAGGTGAGTTCTTTCATTCGGATAGCATCAAATTCAACGACTCATTAAAGTATGTTACAGAAAATGGCCGCACCGTGTATGGTGGCGGTGGTATTATGCCTGACTATTTTATTCCGCTTGATACCACAATGAACAGTCATTACCTGAATGAGTTGTATTCTTCAATGGCCATTTACGAGTATGCTTTCAAGTACGCTACCAAGAATAGCAAAGAGCTCGAAGGCAAAGGATTCGATGCGTTTTACTCCAAATTCAAGGTGACTGACGAAATGCTAAATGACCTGGTGAGATTAGGTCAAAATAAAAAAGTTAAACCTGATTATCAGGAGTTGAATAAAAAGAAGCATCTTTTCAAAGTGCACATCAAAGCACAGATTGGGCGCAAAGTCTGGGGTAATGAGGGGTTGTATCCAATCATGAATGAAACCAACGAGATTTT
>DASTYM010000198.1:0-2182 GCA_035764995.1 Cyclobacteriaceae bacterium
CTGTGTATTTAACCTTTATTGGCCTCCCATGCATATGCGGGGAGAAGAAACATCGCTTACGGATACATTGCATATAGTTTGGGCAGGTGTTACAGTCTTGTTAATGATATTAATTATGGGGTTCGCTGCCTCAGCTTTTGGAAAACGCTTTCGTATGTACACGATTGCGTCTATTATACTGCATATTCTCTTTGGCTTTCTGACAAGTTTAGAGGCGCCTGATATTCCAACCAATGGACCTACACCCATGATTGGAGTATGGGAGCGCATTAACATTTTTATTTTCATGATCTGGGTTGCTGTTCTTGCAGTCATTCTATTGAAAGAAAGGGTTGTGAAAAGGAGAGAGGATCAATAAAATATATTTACCGACAGCAGGATTGTAGTTATCTTAGTTTACTATGCGATCCGCCTCCCAAAGATTTGTTCAGGCAAATGAAGTTCGGCTGGTTCGAAGTGGAAGCGATTATTTCGATTGTTTGAGACAGTTGATCGATCAGGCAACCGATAATATTCACTTGCAAACTTACATTTTTGCTGATGATGAAACCGGGACCATGATCAGTAATGCTTTAATCGAGGCATCTAAAAGAGGTGTTCGGGTTTACATGGTTGTTGATGGTTATGCATCGCAAGAAATTCCAACTGATTTCATAAACAGGTTAACTTCTGCAGGAATATATTTCAGATGGTTTGACCCGTTGCTGAAGAGCAAATATTTTTATTTGGGAAGGAGACTTCATCATAAAGTTTTTGTAGCAGATGGACTCCATGGATTGGTTGGAGGAATCAATGTGAGCGATCATTATAACGATACTACAGATTCAATTGCATGGAAGGATTATGCAGTGTATGTGAGCGGAGATATAGCATCGGAACTGAAGTTGGCGTGTGAAAGAAGAACCGTTTTGGCAAATACCCTTGACAAAAAACCAGGATCGCAATTTTTTTCGGACGGACATCATTCAGTCTCGCCAAGTGACTGCCTGGTCGGGGTACGTATCAATGATTGGGTGCGGAGGAGAAATGAAATAACAAAGTCTTACCTGCAGATGTTAGCCATTGCCAAATCCCATGTTATGCTCATGTCGCCTTACTTCATTCCCGGCAGGAAATTTTTGCGGTCCTTGATTCAGGCAGCCAATAGGGGGGTTAAAATTCAGTTGATTCTTACCGGAATATCAGATGTACCGGTTGCCAAGTTTGCAGAGCGATACATGTACAACCGGTTGTTTATGAAGAACCTGGATATCTACGAGTATCAAAAGACGGTACTTCACGGAAAACTGAGCGTATGTGATGATGATTGGGTAACGATCGGGTCTTACAATATCAACAACATCAGTGCTTATGCCAGTGTTGAGTTAAACCTGGAAATAAAAAATAAACGCTTTGCAAATCAGGTTAACAGGGAGTTGGCAGACGTTATCAAGTCTGATTGCAAGCTGATCTCTGAAACAGAGCACATCTCGCATTTGAATATTTTCAGGCGCCTGTTGTACCGTGGAGCTTATGATGTCTTCAGGGTTTTATTTTTTCTGTTTACATTCTATTTCAAACAACATCGAGAATAATCAGTTGCCACGGATTCGCCTGGTAAAAGCCTGTAAGGTTTCACGATTCCAACCCGAAAAACGGCCACGTTGAACGACAAACGTATTCTCCCTGGGATGCTGCAGGAAATAATGAAATGCAAACGGTGCTTTGCGGTTGTGCCAGCCATTTATTTGACCGAATCGTAAAATATTAAAAACAGCTGTGTCACCCCACAGTTCTACAGTGTAGTAACCCTGGGAAAATTGTAAGAGTTGTTCTGTTTCTTTTTTGTCACGAAGTGAGCCCAGTAGCTCACTATTCTGCTCAAAAAAAGTAAAAGCTGTGTCAGGGTAGTTGTCAAATACAGAATGATAACTGACATAAAAACCTGAATCCGTTTCTGAAGCAGCATACCAGAGCCAGTTATTAAATGGGGTAGGTGTTGTGAATGATCTCGTGACCCTGATTCCAAGGCTGGACTGAGCCTCCTTCAAGTCGTGTTCAACAGCGAGCTTATTGCTCCCGGCATAAATAAGGTAAGCGCCACTTAGAATAAGGCCGAATCTCGCCCAAAGCCATCTTTGCCTGGAATCATTATTCAAAACAATGAGCAGTGTACACGCAAGCACCAGTGGCCAGGAAAAAA
>DASTYM010000199.1:0-4981 GCA_035764995.1 Cyclobacteriaceae bacterium
TGAGCATAACGGGTGATAATTCCATTGCCATGATCGATCTCAATGTAATTTCCATACCCGGCCTGAAGGGTAGATCCTTTTCTCAAGTCAACAACTATACCTTTTGCGGTTGCCATCACGGACGTTCCACGTGTAGCTGCGAAATCTACACCGGGATGATCGTAGTTTCCTTTGTGGAATGGATTAATTCGCTTGCCGAAGCCTGACGATAGCCTTGTTAAATCTTTATTTTCTACCGGCTGAAGAGAGGGAATCGACATCAGAAATTTTAACTCTTTATCACCTACTTCAAGTGCGCTGATGGCGGCATTATGATCTTTTGAAATTTTAGAAATCGCATCTGATTCTTCCCGTAATGCCTTAACTGCTGATTTAAAGTTTGAGCCATCGGCCAATAAATTGGTGTCGTTTTTATGATCTGATGTTGTTGGTGCTGTTAGCGATGTCTCGAAAAGCTTTTTGTGGAGGTCTGAGTTCTTATCGTTTAACGAAGCCAGCACACTTTCTACATTTGTTAATTCACCGAGGAGGGATGCGTGATGTTTGACAAGGATCGTGTTCTCCTTTTTAAGAGCCTTTCCTTTATCAGAGAGAAATACCTTGCTATGCACTGTCAGGATTCCCCAAAAAATCAGGAGCGTTGATACTGAAAACAGGATCACGTAACTCATTAGACTTGATGGGGAGGTTGGTCGGGGTTCGTATCGGCAAGTCTCAGGATTGTAGTAATATTTCGATAGTCGCATCAGGTTAAAAAAATGTATAAAGTCTGCGAAATCTAACCCCTCAGCCCTTATTTTTGCTCGTTCTGCCTCTACCTACATGGTATTGGCGGGTGAATATACTAAAAATCGTAAAAGTTAAAACATCGCGAATTAATGGAATCGGGTGAGATCAGAAGGTTGTTTTTAGAATTTTTTAAGAAAAAAGGTCATCAGATCGTTCCTTCAGCCCCTCTTGTGCTGAAAAACGACCCTACGTTGCTCTTTACAAACTCAGGAATGGTACAATTTAAAGACTATTTCCTGGGCAACGCTACACCCAAGGCCAATAGGATCGCGGATACCCAAAAATGTCTCCGCGTAAGTGGTAAACATAATGACCTGGAAGAGGTTGGTATCGATACATACCACCATACCATGTTTGAGATGCTTGGCAACTGGAGCTTTGGTGACTACTTTAAGAAAGAGGCAATCGAGTGGGCGTGGGAGTTACTCACAGAAGTGTATAAACTTCCGAAAGACAGGCTTTATGTAAGTGTTTTCGGTGGCGATAAAGGCGATAACCTTCCGGTAGATGAGGAAGCAAAAACATTGTGGAAGAAATTTGTTGAGGAGGATCGAATTCTTCATGGAAAGAAGAAGGATAACTTCTGGGAAATGGGTGAGACGGGACCTTGCGGACCATGTTCTGAAATCCACATTGACCTTCGCCCTGATGATGAAATAAAAAAGAAGCCGGGAAAAGAGTTGGTGAATAACGATCACCCACAAGTAGTGGAGATCTGGAACCTGGTGTTCATGGAATTCAATCGCAAAGCGGATGGCTCACTTGAAAAACTTCCGGCACAACACGTTGATACCGGCATGGGCTTCGAGCGTTTGTGCATGGCTATTCAGCGCAAGACTTCGAATTATGATACTGATGTTTTCAGCCCGCTGATCAACTTCATTGCAGAGGCTGCAAAAGTAAAATACAAGCAAGACGAGAAAACAGATATCGCGTTGCGTGTAATGGCCGACCATATCCGGGCGGTTTCGTTTGCTATTTGTGATGGACAGCTGCCATCCAATACTGGTGCTGGTTATGTGATCAGGCGTATCCTGAGAAGGGCAGTTCGTTATGGTTTTACGTTCCTGAACTTCAAAGAACCCTTCATGTTCAAGTTGGTGGCTGTTTTAGGTAATCAACTGAAAGATGTATTCCCAGAGCTTGATTCACAAAAAGATTACGTGAGTAAAGTAATTTTTGAGGAGGAAACCTCCTTTTTAAGAACACTTGAGAAGGGTCTCAAGAGAATAGAAGGGTTAAAAGCAATTTCAGGAGAACAGGCCTTCGAACTGTACGATACTTATGGCTTCCCGCTTGATCTCACATCCCTGATTGCCCGAGAACGAGGCTTCACCGTGGACGAAGAAGGATTCAAGGTTGAGATGGAAAAACAAAAGTCCAGATCGAAAGCAGATGCCAGCAAAGAGACAGGCGACTGGATTTTAATTGGCGATGATGTGAAAACCGAGTTTATCGGATACGATTTTCTTGATGCTGATGTTAAGATCATCAAATACCGTAAGCTGAAGATCAAGAACAAGGATGTATTTCAATTAGTATTTGATAAAACTCCGTTCTATGCCGAAAGTGGCGGACAGGTTGGTGATACGGGATACATTGAATCGAAAGGAGAGAAGATCAGCATCACAGATACCAAGAAAGAAAATGAACTGATCGTTCACTTTACGGATAAACTTCCTGCAGATCTGAATGTAACATTCAAAGCAGTTATTAACTCCGGGAAGAGAAGATTATCCATGAACAATCACTCCGCTACACACTTGCTTCATGCAGCCTTGCGTGAGGTTCTGGGTAAACATGTTGAGCAGAAAGGATCATTGGTAAACGAAAAAGTTACCCGCTTCGACTTTTCACATTTTGCTGCCATGACTCCTGAAGAAGTTCAGAAGGTGGAGGACATTGTGAATAAGAAGATCAGAGAGAACATTGAGCTTGGAGAGCGCAGAAACGTACCCATCGAAGATGCTAAGAAGCTTGGCGCAATGGCCCTGTTTGGCGAAAAATATGGAGATTTTGTGCGAGTGATTACGTTTGACCCCAAGTTTTCAGTCGAGCTTTGCGGAGGAACTCACGTGAAGGCTACGGGCAATATCGGATTGTTTAAAATCGTTTCTGAAAGTTCAGTTGCTGCTGGTGTTCGAAGAATTGAAGCGATTACTGCCGATGAAGCTGAGAACTTTGTAAGGGAAAACCTGAATCTGCTTGATCAGGTAAAGGAGATCCTCAAAAACCCTAAAGACCTTTTAACTGCCACGAAGAATTTACTGGAAGAAAGGAATGCACTCGAGAAAAAACTCGAAGCACTTAACCAGGAAAAAGCAAATCAACTGAAAGACGAGCTTGCTAAGAAAGCTGTAAAGGTTAATGGTTATTCGTTAATCGTGGAAAAGGTATCAGTTCCAAATGCAGATGCATCAAAGAACATTGCATATGCACTGCGAAATCAGTTCGATGATTTGTTATTGATCCTGGCTGCTGATGTGGATGGTAAACCACAAGTTACCGTCATGATTGGTGAGAAGCTTGCGCAGGAAAATCGCTACCATGCCGGAAATATGGTGAAGGAACTGGCGAAGGAGATTGATGGTGGTGGCGGAGGGCAACCCTTCTTCGCAACAGCCGGTGGAAAAAATTTAAGCGGGTTGGATAATGTTATTTCGAAAGCAAAAGAATTAATTAAGTAATATGAAAAAAATGATTGCCCTGTTCCTGTTCGTTTCTGCGTTAACCGCCTCAGCTCAGGAAAATTTAAAAACTGATTTCCAGGCGTACACCAATCTCTTAGTAAAAAAAGATTTTGATAAAGCGCTGGATTACATGAATGATGGCATGTTTAAGATTGTGCCGAAGACGCAGCTCATTGAGATATTGGAGCAAACTTTCAATAACCCTCAAATCGATATCGACATGAGTGCAACTCCTGTGTTGTCGGATTTTAGTGAGGTTAAAACTATCGGAGGTCAGCATTATGTAAAATTCAAAAATCTGTCGGTGATCAAAATGAGGTTTAATATGATTGATGACTCTCTGAAAACGGCTGAAGAAAATAAAACGATGTTAGAATCTGTAAAGCAGGCGCTCGTTACGCAATTTGGATCCGAGAATGTTTCGTATGATGAAAAAACGAAATTCTTCACGCTCAAAGCGAACAAACCTGTTATTGCATCTTCTGCCGATAAGAAGAAATGGAGGTTCACAACTGTAGACAGTGATGCGCAAAAGCCATTATTGGAGCAGTTTATACCAAAGGAGTTATTGGACTGATTGCTGCTACATCTTTGCGACTTTGCGCCTTAGCGTGAAACAATCGCACGCAAAGGCGCAAAGACGCAAAGTTGATTTTTGATGTATAGACTTGACAAAGAAATATAGAGCAGTTAAATCCTTAATGAAATGAAAAACCTTGGTGTTATTCTAGTTGCAGGATGTTTACTGATTTTTTCTCAATGTGGTCAGTCAACCAAGGCTGGCGAACAGGATTCCCTGATATCTCAAATCGATTCAACAGTGTCAGAACATTTTATTTCCACACCGAATGCTTTATTCTCTTTTGAATCACCAAAAGAAGATGGTGATGAGGCGCTCTTTGAAGCTTTTCAAAAAGGTTTACTTGAGTACCAGTCAAGTTTTGATTCAGTTGTTTTTGAGAGTCATGAGATTTTTGGAGGCAGTATTTTGTCAGCCGGAGCCTGTGCCGATCGAACCATCGTTGAAGTTCGCTTGACCATTCCAGCGCAGGGAACTTTGAACGTTTATTGGTATGTAATTGAAGAAGTGAATCCGGGTATGTATGCTGCATATGATCCCATCGTTGAAGATATCACGGAATACCAGGATGAAACATCGGCTGATATGAGTTTAGAAAATCATCTGAATGAATGTCCTGTGTTTTCAGTTCGATACCAGACCGAGGGTGGAGATATTGATTTTCGATCACGCGAGGTAATCACGTTTTATTCTGTTGAAGCCGGTTTCAATGAAATCTTGCAGGTTGAATTGGACGTGACGGAAGATTCGGAAGGATATGTCGAAGGTGACCCGGAAGGCGATGAAACTTTCGAGAGAAGAGATTTTACAATATTGACTACCAAGACCAATGGCTTATTCGATATTCAGATCGATTATGATAATGGATCAGAACAAAAAACTGAAATCTATGCCTGGAACGGAACTGTTTACGCGTTGAAAA
>DASTYM010000200.1:0-3765 GCA_035764995.1 Cyclobacteriaceae bacterium
TGGCCATTCTTCCCGCCACTTCCGACATGGGAATCAATAATGGAAGACTTCCATCAACGCGCTCAACAGTCTCATAAGCTAAACAAACAGCGCCACTGGCAATCATAGCTTTTGTTAAAGGCTCGTAGGATGCGAAGTGGAAATAAGTAAATACAAGTTGGTCTTTCTTGATGAGCTTATATTCCTGCTCAATCGGCTCCTTCACCTTCATGATCATTTCAGCCAGACCAAATACTTCCTCAGCCTTTTCGATCATTTTACCGCCAGCTTTGGTATATTCTTCATCGCTGAAACCGCTTCCTATACCAGCACTTTTCTGGATATAAACGGTGTGCCCACGTTTAATTAATTCTTGTGTTCCGGCTGGGGTCAACGCCACCCGGTTCTCGTTATTTTTGATCTCTTTTGGAACGCCAATTATCATACTCGCAATCGTTTTAAATTGGCTGCAAAGATAATTGGCTATAATGAATAGTCAACCCGCCTAACGGCCGGCAGGTTGTTATTTTTTTCTTTGAGATTTGGCTATTTTTGGGCAATTCCAATGTGTAAAACCACTCAAATCCACTCGTAGTGAGCGCAACCAAAGAACCCAAAGTAAAATTCTCGCAGGCAAAGGTAAAGGAGATACTGGCCGACTTCCGTCTGGCATGTGAAAGCAGGGAAGCAAGCCTCCTGGGCCGCAAGGAAGTTTTCATGGGTAAGGCCAAATTTGGAATTTTTGGTGATGGAAAAGAGGTGCCCCAACTGGCCATGGCGAAGGTTTTCCGGAATGGAGATTTCCGGGCAGGTTACTACCGCGACCAAACCTTTATGATGGCTATCGGTGAGCTTACGTTGCAGCAATATTTTGCTCAATTATATGCCCATACTGATGTGGAGGCAGATCCTGCATCTGCAGGCCGTTTGATGAACGGACATTTTGCCACCCGCATGCTGGACGAAAAGGGCGAATTGAAAAATCTTACAGAATCGAAGAACAGCAGCGCAGACATTTCTCCTACGGCCGGACAAATGCCAAGGCTTTTAGGGATGGCGTATGCATCGAAGTTATTCAGGAATAATAAGAACCTTCATCAATTTGATACGCTTTCAGACAAAGGAAATGAAATAGCATTCGGAACGATTGGAAATGCTTCTACATCGGAAGGAATGTTTTATGAAACCATCAACGCAGCAGGTGTACTTCAAGTGCCGATGCTGATGTCGGTGTGGGATGATAATTACGGCATTTCTGTTCCGCAGGAATATCACACAACGAAAGGAAGTATCTCGAAAGTGTTGGAAGGATTCAGAAGGAATGAAAACGAAAAAGGCTACGAGATATTTAACGTAAAAGGATGGAATTATCAGGCACTGGTTAATACTTATCAGCAAGCTGAAATGGTTTGCCGTCAGGAACATGTGCCGGTATTAGTTCACGTTGAAGAAGTTACACAACCTCAAGGTCACTCAACTTCTGGCTCACACGAACGGTATAAATCAAAAGAACGGTTAGCGTGGGAGGTTGAGCATGATTGCATTCTGAAGATGAAACAATGGATCATCGAAGAGGTGAATGTAGTACCGGAGGAATTGGAAGAGATTGAAAAAGAAGCGAAGCAAGCTGCCCGTGAGGCAAAAGAAAATGCATGGAAAGCTTTCAATGCCGATCTTCAAAAAGAAATAAAAAGCGTCCTCGGGATTTTAACCTCAGCGATTGAAAGCAGTTCGAAACGTGAAGAGCTTGAAGAAATTAAAATTCAGTTAGAAAAGACAATTAATCCTGTCCGGTTAGACAGTATGAAGGCGGCTAAAAAAGCCCTTCGACTGATGCGCGATGAAAATAGTGAAGCGCGTACCGAACTGCAGAATTGGGTTGAAAGAAATATAAAAGAAAGTGAAGATCGCTTCAGCTCTCATTTGTACAGTCAGTCGGAACATTCGGCATTAAAAGTTGAAGAGATTAAACCAGTATTTTCAGAAAGCTCACGTGAAGTAGATGGACGTGAAGTATTGAATGCATGTTTCACAGCTGCCTTCACCCGCGATGCACGTGTATTTGCTTTTGGTGAAGATGTAGGTAAGATCGGGGATGTGAACCAGGGCTTTGCCGGACTGCAGGAGAAGTTTGGCGAATTACGTTTAACGGATACTGGTATTCGTGAATGTACGATCCTCGGACAGGGGATAGGAGCTGCATTGCGTGGCCTTAGACCAATCGCTGAAATCCAATACCTCGATTATTTATTGTACGCACTGCAGATCATGAGTGATGATTTGGCGTGTCTTCAATACAGAACAAAAGGCGGACAAAAAGCTCCGTTGATTATTCGTACGCGCGGTCATCGCCTGGAAGGTGTATGGCATGCTGGTTCTCCAATGGGAATGATTTTGCATAGTATCCGCGGAATTTATGTGCTTGTGCCACGCAACATGACGCAAGCTGCAGGCTTCTATAATACGATGCTGAAGTCTGATGATCCGGCAATCATTATTGAATGTTTGAATGGATATCGTTTGAAGGAACAAATTCCTGATAACGTAGGAGAGTTTACTGTTCCCGTTGGAGTGCCCGATGTATTGCGTGAAGGAAAAGATGTAACAATTGTTACGTATGGCTCAATGTGCAGAGTAGTGATGGAAGCTGCTGAAGAATTAGATAAGGTTGGTATTTCTTGTGAAGTAATTGACGTACAAACGTTGTTGCCATTTGATATTCATCATTCAATTGTGGATTCAATCAGGAAGACTAATCGTGTTGTATTTGCGGATGAAGATGTGCCGGGTGGCGCAACGGCATTCATGATGCAACAAGTATTGGAACAACAAAACGCATATCAGCATCTTGATTCGGCTCCTGTAACAATTACCGGAAAAGAACACAGACCAGCTTATTCATCTGATGGAGATTACTTCTCAAAGCCGAATGTAGAAAGCGTGTTCGATAGAATTTATGCGATGATGCGTGAGTCAGACCCAGATCGTTTTCCTTCGATTTATTAAGATTTTATAGAACGCTAATGGCGATTATTCTGATGCTGACAAGGCAAATCAGGATACCTACTACTACCATGAGTTTTTTCACGGGTAATCTGCTCGAGAGGTAAGCGGCAATCGGAGCAGCAATCACACCTCCTAAAATCAGTCCGACTATGATATGCCAGTGTTGCAATCCGATCAAGGCAAAGAATGTAATGGAGCTTGCCAGGGCAACAAAAAACTCAGTCAGGTTTACCGAGCCAATCGTATAGCGTGCATCGCGGCCTCTTGCAATCAAAGTTGAAGTAACAATCGGGCCCCAGCCGCCACCGCCTATTGAATCCATGCATCCGCCAAACGCAGCAAGGGCAGGAATGCTATTGATTTTGGATGCATTTCTAAAATCAACAATTCCTTTTCTAATGATGACGATGCCCATGTATAGGGTGTAAAGCGCGATGAGGGGCTTTAATAAAGTTGTATACTCGTCTAAGACAGAAGATAAAACGTACGCACCCAAAACAGCTCCAATAATTCCCGGAAGGAGTAATGTTTTAAAGAGCTTCAGGTTTACATTTTTAAACTTCAGGTGCATGAGTCCGGATGCGCCACTGGTGAAAACCTCTGCTGCATGAATGCTGGCGCTGGATGCTGCCGGTGGAATACCGAAAGAAAGGAGTAGGGTCGAGCAACTTACACCGTAGGCCATTCCTAAAGCTCCGTCAATCATTTGTGCGATAAATCCAACCAGTACAAAAATCATGAAATCAGCACCGATTTCACTGAAGAATTGATCAATGGTTT
>DASTYM010000201.1:0-2698 GCA_035764995.1 Cyclobacteriaceae bacterium
CTTGAACCAAACAATGGTAAGCCCTGGTACAACATCGCGCTTATTTATCAGCGCTCGCAGAACTTTCCATTAGCCGAAGAGAATTTAAAAAAGGCTATTAGTGTTGATCCTGAATTTACACTTGCCTATAAAGAACTTGGAGAGTCTTACTATTCTATGAAGGATGGTGAAAAAGCAGCCAGTGCATATGAAAACTATTTAAAGCTGAAGGAGAACCCAGCGGATTTGGATAAAACCCGTTACGCTTTCTTCCTCTTCATGGCAAAGAAGTATCCAAAGGCAAATGAAATCTTCAAGCCTTTGGCGGGAAAACCAGATGCTTCACCAACAACCATTAAGTATTATGGATACTCATTGGTCATGGCAGAAGACTTGACCGAGGCTCAGAAGATGTTCCAAAAATATTTTTCAATGGTTCCTGCTGATAAGCTGGAAGCAAGTGATTATAAATATTACGGAGACCTCCTGTTAAAGCTGAAGATGGACTCACTGGCAGTGTTGAACTACCAACAAAGTCTTACTCTGAACCCTAACCAGGCAGATGTAGCTAGTGATATTGCTGAGAATTTCTTCAAAAGAAGAAAATACCCAGAGGCAATCACAGCCTACGAAACATTGTCTAAAGTTCGTGAAGGAAAGTTATTATCGACCGACTTATATCGTCTTGGTCAAGCTTACTACCAAACAAGCCAGTTTGACAAGGCTGATACCACTTTCACAAAGTTTGCTGAACTGCAATCAAAGATCACAATAGGCTACATATGGTTAGGCAGAACAAGAGCACAACTTGATCCGGACGCCAAACTTGATGGTGCGAAAACTGCTTACGAGAAAGTAATTGAAATCGCTTCACCGGCTCCTGACGCAAATAACAACAAGAAGGATCTGATTGAGGCATATGAATATATCGGATTCTATTACTCACAGCGCGATAACCTCAATGAAGCGAAAGCAGCGTTTGAGAAAGTGTTGACCCTGGATCCAAACAGCGCCAAAGCGAAGGAGGTGTTAAGACTCTTAAAAGAAGGCCAGAAGCAACAAAAGCCGAAACCAAAATAAGTTATTGACTATATCATTAAGTTTGATTTATAACGTTAAAGTCAGGTCAGGTATTGGTAACCAGACCTGACTTTTCTATTTTTATCCAAATAATAAATAACCCTTTGCCAGAATGATGAACATTCTCTTACAGATCACCGAACAGATCATCGAACCACAGACTCCTGAATCCATGACATGGTTCCAGTTGCTTGCAAAAGGCGGTGTGATCATGATCCCGATTTTGTTACTTTCAGTTGCAGCGTTATATGTTTTCATTGAACGTTACCTGTACCTCCGAAAAGCAGCACTTCACAAAAGGGAATTTATCACCAACATCAGGTCCACATTACAATCAGGTGATATAAGCGCTGCTAAATCATTTGCCCGAATGGAGCACTCCGCTACCGGTGCAATCATTCTCAGTGGTCTCAACAGTATTGGTAAACCAACGCGTGATATCGAATCGACTCTCGAATCAGCCACGAATATCCAGGTAGCTGAAATGGAAAATCATACTGGTTACTTAGGGATTATTGCAGGGGTCGCTCCTATGTTGGGATTTATCGGAACAATTTCAGGTATTATCCAGATCTTTTATAACATATCGCTTTCAGATAACATTAGCATCGGTATTATTGCCGGTGGCTTGTATGAGAAAATGATTACCAGTGGATCAGGATTGGTGGTTGGTGTATTAGCGTATGTTGGATATCACCTGCTTCACCTGAAAATTCACAGATTTACTTTGCAGATCCAGAAGGACGTATTTGACTTTTTGCAATCAATCACAAATCCGGCTAAAAATTGAAACTAAAAAGAACCAAATCGTTTCATGCTGAGGTTGCTACCTCATCCCTGAATGACATCATGTTCTTCCTGCTGCTGTTTTTCCTGATTATATCAACAGTAGCAAACCCAAACGTGATTAAAATTTTGCTTCCGAAATCTCAAGAGAACCAGGCCTTGAGTAAAAAAACAATTGCGCTTACGGTCACAGAGAATAAGCGATATTTCCTGAACCAACGTGAGGTATCATTTAATTTATTGGAACAGGAATTAGTCAAGCAAACGCAAGGTTTGGATGACCCAACTGTAATCATCCGACTTCCTTACAATCTTACCGTTCAGGATTTGGTAGATGTGATGGCCATCGGTGCAAAGCACAAAATGAAGATGGTGCTTGCTACGGAGAAGAAGCAATGACTGTGATTAAGCTGATTGATTTGATGGGTATGATTTCGATTGGATGAATTGAGATCAATTTGAGGTCATTTATCCTACGCTCACCCTTCTTTTCCCTAAAGAGATCCATCGCGCTCGGAACAATCCTGAACTACGATTAAACTGATTGACTTGATGGGTATCATTTTTCATTCCTCGCTCACCTTTTGTTTTCCTAAAGGGCCCATCAAGCTCGAACAACAATAATTAAAGCTCAAGCCGCGAAGGCGGTTCTCCTTTAGAGTTAGAGGGTAGAGGGGGCAGTTCTCCTCATCAGAAATTATGCGACCTACTCCTTTGTACACTCAACCAGCCAATCCCAGGGATACGGCCCTTCCATTCCCTTCGGTG
This sequence comes from Cyclobacteriaceae bacterium, assembly GCA_035764995.1. Classification (GTDB taxonomy): domain Bacteria; phylum Bacteroidota; class Bacteroidia; order Cytophagales; family Cyclobacteriaceae; genus UBA2336. Next base: position 2,614 of record DASTYM010000201.1, read on the forward strand.
GTTCAGCGAATTCAGTATCCCAACCATATTCTACCTTATCGATCGCAGTAATGGTGAGTCCTGCTTCTCTAAAAACAACCTCCAG
>DASTYM010000202.1:0-12582 GCA_035764995.1 Cyclobacteriaceae bacterium
AATTAATTGAACAATTAAGGCGGAAATGTGAATGAGCGGGATATGTAATAAATAATAGAAGAACGGTACCCGTCCGAAAATATTGATCGCCTTTGAAAAACCACTTTGTGCTTTCTCTACAAACGGCATTAATAGAATTGCCGGACCGAGGGTCATCAATAAGTATAGTTGAGAAGCGGGATATTTCCGCTGGTTGAGTAGTCGGAAAATAAAAGGAGCCTCATTGCCATCAGGATTGAGGTAGGCCACGATACTTCCCGTGACAAGGAAAAGCAACGTGCAACCCAGTCCAATTCGGATCAATAATTTTCGTCTGCGCTCGGTATCCATCTGAAGAATAATTCCGAAACCGTAACCAGCCATCATCACACCGATCCATGGAACAATTACGTACAGAATGTTAATGAAAGTCGGGCCCTCATTGCCTGACGAATAGATGAACTCCCAATAGGTATCAAGGGTAGCGGGAAGAAAATTAGGTACCAGAGAAAAAATTTGTTGCAGGAAAATGATAACCAACCCGGCAATGCCAATCGTCTTAGGTTTAAGTCGCACCAGCAATGTCATGATTATCATGCACCATCCCAACATCCAAATCACTCCCGCGAGTGTGAAGCTTGCATAATCCAAATTGAAAGTCCAGAAGAAACGAATGACTGTCAACTCCAATACAACCAGCAGCAATCCTCGCGTCAGCAGGTAGCTGGCGAGTTTTTTCATGTCGTTGAGTTTTTGACCGTACAGATAAGCGCTTGTGCCGGATAGGAACACAAAAGCTGGCGCGCAGAAATGTGTGACCCAGCGTGTGAAGAAAATACCCGCTTCCGGACCTCCCGCTGGTTGTCCCGAATAAACACGAACATGGTCGATGGCCATGAGCACCATCACCAGCCCGCGAACGAAATCGACCGACTGAATTCGTGAAAGAGCAGGGTTTTGATAGAGCGGCTGCATGGTAAGCAGGTTGATTATATGAATGTATTAACTTCATGGATAGGAGGCAAGTTGATTTTTATGAATTGCCCGCTGGTGTAAATCATCAAATTTGGGGTATGCCAGCCCTTGTGTGATTCAATACATTTGAGTCAGATCAACCCGTTAACCCTGTTGAAATTATGAAATCATTCCTGTTATTTTTCTTATTGGGCTTCTCGATGCAAATCTATTCTCAGGATTTACCTGGTAAGCGCGCCCATCATGCACTCGCGTATGATGAGAATATTCAAAAAGTTATTCTTACAGGAGGGAGCTCGCCACTGAATGGCGGCAGTTCATTTATTTTCTATGATGATGTATGGTCGTTCGATGGTAAGTCGTGGAAGAAGGAGGCCACAACGGGAGACCAGCGAAGCGGTGTAAGTCTTGCCTGTGATGCAAAGAATAAAAAACTTTTGTCGATGGGAGGATTCAGTAACAGAAATGCAACGCTTGGGGATTTACGTGAATGGGATGGCAACAAATGGACAACATTGAAGGACGTCCCTGAAATGGCAACTACCGAAGGAGGTTTTGTATTTGATACCGACCGTAATAAATTCATTGCCTTTGGAGGAAGTCAATCACGAGAAGTTGTTCACGGAATTACCTGGGAGTGGGATGGAAGTGCATGGAGGAAACTCGATATTGCTTCACCTGAACCACGAGCGGCATTTGCAATGGTGTATGACAGTAAGCGAAAGAAGACGGTTTTGTTCGGTGGCAGCAACAAGGGAGCCAAGCTTGGGGAAACATGGGAATTTGATGGAACAAGCTGGACAAAAGTTTCAGATAAAGGACCTGAGGCTCGTATGGCGATGGGTTATACCTATGACGCGAAACGCGGTTTGTTAATCATTTTTGGAGGAGCTTCTGCAACGGGAATTTTATCGGATATGTGGGCGTGGGATGGTAAGGAGTGGAAACAACTTGCTGCCACGGGACCTGCTTCCCGCATGATGGGCTACATGGCATATGATAAAAAGCGTGATAAGGTTGTGCTTTTTGGCGGAAGGCTGGGCTGGCCAAATGACACGAACGATACATGGGAGTGGGATGGAACAAATTGGAGAGAGATAAAGTAAGAAACTAATCTTTTACTCTTTCTTTTGAGACTTCGCCTTCCTCGTACTTGCGCTTCAACAGAAGATTCCCGGTCTCATCGTACAAGCGCCAGGTGCCATCGCGTTTGTCCTGTTTGAATTCCCCCGTCATTTTTACCTCACCATTTTCGTGGTATTCTGTGTAGGAACCGTCTTTAAATCCGTTTTTCAATTCCACCTTCACCTGAACGGTGCTGTCAGGAAAATATTCTGTATGTGTTTTGGCATTTACATTTTGAACATAGATGTAGGGTAGTGCCATAGGATCTGTTTCTTTTGGTGATTCGGTGGCTTCTATTTCTTCACTTGTTGCGGAATCCACTTCGAGTTCACTTTCTGCGCTTATTTCCGATTCGATTGCGGGTTCTGGCGCCACAAATTGTTCAGCGAAAAAAGTTTTGAATCGGTTCTGATCTGGCACTAATTGAAAGCCAATCTGGCGGAAACAAACAATGTATTCTTTATTTTCCTCCATCGACATTTGTGTTGGAGCATCGGCCATTTTTTTAACGGTATTAAATAGAACGGGTGTATTTAAATACACGAACACCGACCCCTCATCATCAAACGATTTTTTGAAGGCTCTGAATTCTTCCGATCGCACTAATGTGTTTTTGTCCAAATAGTCATCGATCATACTCTCTAATGTTTGAGGATGATTGCTGAAAATCACAAAGTTGTTTACGATTGTATAGTATGGCTTATCGTATCGTGCAAAGAATTTCCCGAGAATCAACTTGAAAAAACTTTTCATCCCAAGGTAATTGATAGTATAACCTCGGTATTCAACTTCCTTGAACTTGACCGGTGTTTTCTTCTTTACCTGTTTTTGAATATGGGCCAGGTTCTCTTTTGCCGTTTCGATATTATCGGCTTTCAGAATAACAGCGGTTTCATTATTGAGACCTTTGCCTGAAGACTGTAATTCCAGCAGCGCCACTTCATCGCCAATCCAGTCGATGATGTTTTTTTGAACACTTATTTTCAGATAATTCTCAACCTGCTGAAGGTTGTCGCGGTATTCTTTATACTCGGCAACATCTTCCTGGATGTTCTTTTCAAAATTGAGAAAGAACTCGCTGAATTTTGTAAACCCAAGGCCCAGGCAGAATGCAGTGCGCTGGGGGGCCAATTCTAAAAATTCAGTTTGTCCCTTGCCTGAAACAGCCAGCGTTTTTAAATACGACTCAACGGAATCATTCACAGAAGTAAAACCACTGGCGCTTATTAACTCCTCTTCTAATGTAATGCTTAAGCTTGTTGTGCGAAGCGCCCTGGAAAAACGATTAACGTATTCGTTTGTTCCTGTTGTATAACTAGTCCAGAACTGTGGAAAGTTGTCGTAATTCAGATACAATTGCATCATGCCGGTCTCCAGGTCTTTACTGAGTTCAATAAATTTTTCAGCGGGCAATCCTGTGTTTGTTTTCCGTGCATCTAATGCTGATGTTATGATTCTTTTATTGTAAGAAGCTACCAGATGTGAACCGGGTAAGCTTAAAAATAAGTCTGCGTTTTTCTCCATATCGTGGAGGATAATCACGTCATCATCTCCATACTTTTCTTTGCTAACGTTATAACCTTCTAAAGAAAATGTAGTGAGGTATTCATTCAGAAATTTGATTCCTGAAACATCTTTTAAATCAACAAGAAAAAGAAAGTCATAATCTTTAGTACTGATCATGTGTGCAGAGACGAGAACAGCCCTGGAGGCCAAGAGCTTGAATAGTAAATCATTGTCCCTGATCAGTGAGTCCAGGCTATTGACAGACGCGGTAAGTTCTGCAAAGTGTGGATTTCGTTGCAGGTGAATCCAGGCGCCAGATGATGAGATATCTTTCCAACTGGTGAACGGATCGCCCGTAGCAATGAAGTAAACAGCATCGTCAGGAATTAAACTGAAGGTATCCTCCGGAAGAGTCTGTTGTTGCGTGCGATACCAGTTGAATCCAAACCAACCGATTCCTCCCAGGAAAGCGAGTAGAATAACCCATTTCAGAAATCTCATTCGTATTGCTGTTAGCTTCTAAAAATAACTATAATCTGTTTCTTTGGATAAAAGCCCTGATTGATTTTCTTTGAATAAGCACAGGTAACTTATGGAAAAGAATAAAGGTATCGAAGCTTTTCGCGCCAGAACCAGGCAACAATGGCGTAAATGGCTGGAAAGAAATTGTGAAAAGAAGGAAGCTGTTTATTTGATTCTTTTTCGCAAGGCTGGCAAAGCAAAGAGTGTATACTACCTGGATGCGATAGAGGAGGCGTTGTGCTTTGGCTGGATTGATTCAGCGAAGAATAAACGGGATGCTGAAAGCTCATACCAGAAATTTTCTCCCCGCAGACCGAATAGTAATTGGAGTGATTTGAACATCAAAAGGGCCAAGCGATTGATCAAAGAAGGCCAGATGACGGAGCACGGCCTGAGGGCAATTAAGATGGCCAAGGAGAGAGGGAAGTGGGTTGTTAAGAAAGCAACAAAACAGTCTAAGAAGTTATGATTATTCTTTTTGGAAGCAGAACAGGGCATGTTAAAACCCTGAAAGTCCCGGGTAACTGTAAAAACTGTGCTACAAGTGAGAGTGTAGAGCTAATCGTGTATCAGCGATTTGCTCATATTTTCTGGATCCCTGTATTTCCGATAAGAAAAATTTACACCACACAATGTTATAAATGCAAAGCGTCACTTGTTGAGTCGGAGATTAAAGATTCGTATCTCTCTATTTATCAGCAGGCAAGAAAAAGTGTTAGTACACCCTTTTGGTCCTTCACGGGGCCAATTTTGTTTGGCTCATTGGTTCTTTTAATCACTGTTCTGGGTTATTTCAAAGAAATAAAGAAAGAGTTTATGATACATGACCCGCAAAGCGGAGATGTTTATAAATACAAATTAGAAAGTGGAGAATATTCATTGCTAAAAGTTTCTGAAGTGACAGGAGATACTGTTTATGTCTTTATGAATAGTTATTCAACTTACAGGCCAACGGGAATAACGAAGTTGATGAATCAGGGAAGAATTAATTATAGTAAGGAAGCTGTTCCAAAATTAAGGAGTGACCTGATTCGCATGTTTGAAAACGGTGAAATCCTGGACATCGAGAGAGAATAAATGTGCCTGAAATGTAACGTGAGTTTGAGCGGTTGCATCACTGCTTAGAATAAAAAAAGGCTGTCCAGTTGAGGCAGCCTTTTCCTATTCTTTATTGAGACTATTTCAAATCCGAGAAATCGAACGAAGTTTCCAAAAACTTGGTGTTGAATTTTCCTGAACGGAAAGTAACATTATCCATCAGCTTAATATGGAATGGAATCGTTGTCTTCACACCCTCAATCACAAACTCTTGCAATGCACGCTTCATTCTGGTAATAACTTCCTCGCGAGATTGGCCACTCACGATAAGCTTGGCAATCATTGAGTCGTAATTAGGAGGAATGGTGTAACCAGCATACACATGGCTATCGATACGAATGCCATGACCGCCTGGCATGTGCAACTGTGTAATTTTTCCAGGGGAAGGACGGAATCCGTTTGCAGGATCTTCTGCGTTAATACGGCACTCCATCGAGAATAAATTAGGGAAGTAATTCTTCCCGGAGATTGGCACACCCGCAGCTACCTTGATTTGCTCCTTGATCAAATCGTAGTCGGTAACTTCTTCCGTGATCGGGTGTTCAACCTGGATACGGGTGTTCATTTCCATGAAATAGAAATCACCGTGCTTATCCACAAGAAACTCAATCGTTCCAACGCCTTCATAGTTGATGGCCATAGCACCTTTTATGGCAGCAGCGCCCATCTTCTCACGTAATTCTTGGGTTACGATTGGTGAAGGAGTTTCTTCTACCAGTTTCTGATGTCTGCGTTGGATGGAGCAATCACGTTCTGAGAGGTGACATGCTTTTCCATATTGATCGCCCACCAATTGAATTTCAATATGGCGAGGTTCTTCTATAAATTTCTCAAGATATAATCCATCATTACCGAATGCGGCACCTGCTTCGCGTTTTGCGTCATCCCATGCTTTCTTAAATTCATCTTCGTTGTTGATGATGCGCATACCCTTTCCACCGCCTCCAGCTGTAGCTTTCACGATCACAGGATATTTAATTTCCTTTGCCAGCTTGATTCCTTCCTCCATGGAAGAAAGTAATCCGTCTGAACCGGGAATAACAGGAACACCTGCTTTCTTCATCGTGTCTTTAGCGGTTGCCTTGTCTCCCATAGCGTTAATCATGGCGGGAGATGGACCGATGAATTTGATTCCGTATTCATGACAAACAGCAGAGAACTCTGCACGTTCCGAAAGGAAACCATAACCAGGGTGAATAGCATCGGCACCGGTAATCTCAGCAGCCGAGATAATGCGTGGAATATTGAGGTACGAATCCTTGCTGGGTGCATCACCGATACATACGGCTTCATCAGCGAAACGAACGTGTAAGCTTTCACGATCAGCTGTAGAGTAAACCGCAACGGTCTTAATTCCCATTTCCTTACAGGTACGAATTACCCGAAGGGCAATCTCACCACGATTCGCTATTAGTATCTTCTTGAACATAGTCTGTTAAAAGTTAATGGTTAATCGTTAATTGTTAATCGGTGGTTCTTGATTGGAGCGAATTCCAATTAACCATTAACGATTAACATCTAGCGATTACTAATCAGGTTCAACAACAAACAATACCTGATCGTACTCTACAGGTGAAGCGTTCTCAACCATTACCTTAATGATGGTTCCCGAAACTTCTGATTCAATTTCGTTGAAGAGTTTCATCGCCTCAATGATGCAAACGGTTTGTCCTTTTGATACCTTATCACCAACCGAAACAAATGGTGGTGTGTCTGGATTGCCAGAGCGGTAGAATGTTCCGATCATCGGAGATTTGATATCCAATGTCTTTTTGCCGGAAGCTGGCTCAGCGGCAGGAGCAGCTTTTGCTACCGGAGCAGCGGGAGCCGCCACAGGTGTAGCGGCAACAGCAGGAGCAGCTGCCATCGGAGCGATCACGGGTGTTGATTTAAATACTTTTTGATCGGGCTCACGCTTCACGTTTAATTTAAGTTCGTTGGTTTCGATATTCACCTCATTCAATCCAGACTTGGAGATGAAATCAATGAGGTCGCGAATTTCAGATGTTTTCATTTCGGATGCGTTTGGTTTGGATGCGGGTTTGGTAGTTTTCTTTGCCATATCAAAATTATTTTGCGCGTTCGATATATGCGCCAGTCGCTGTGTCAATTTTGATTTTGTCACCGGTGTTGATAAACAATGGTACTTTAACTTCAGCGCCATTTTCCATCTTAGCAGGTTTCAATGTGCGCGTTGCTGTATCACCAGCGATGCCAGGCTCTGTATATTGAACTTCCAACACAACCTGGCCGGGAGCCTGAGCAGTGATGGGATCTTTACCATCTTCAAAAGCAATTAATAACGTAACACCTTCTTTGATGTATTGTAAAGAATCACCTAACAAGCTCTTGTCGAGATAGATTTGCTCGAACGTTTCGTTGTCCATGCACACTAAGCTATCGCCATCAAGATACAGGTAGTTATATTCTTTTGTTTCAACGCGCAGAATTTCAGCGGAGTCACCTGGGCGAAAACGGTTTTCAACAATTCTTCCGTTTCTCAGGTTTCTCATTTTCACCTGATAAAAGGCGCGCAGGTTGCCCGGAGTGCGGTGTTGAAGTTCTTCCACTTGCATTACTTCTCCGTTGTAACGCATGTAATTACCCTTGCTTAAATCTGAAATTGATGCCATAAAATAAAAGCGACTTTAAGTTACAAATGAAATTGAAATTGTGTTATTCTAATGAATTTATCAGGAATTATAGGCCCATTTTACATAAATCGAGCCCCAAGTAAATCCTCCGCCAAAGGCTGCAATGATTACAGTATCACCTTTTTTAAGTTTTTTCTCATAATCCCATAGTAATAAAGGAATTGTTCCTGCCGTGGTATTGCCGTACTTCTCGATGTTCATCATCACTTTGTCATCACTAATGCCCATGCGGCTTGATGTGGCGTCAATGATGCGTTTGTTTGCCTGATGTGGAGCTAACCATGCAACATCTTCACCTTTCAGGTTGTTGCGCTCCATGATCTGTGCAGAAATATCGGCCATGTTGGTAACAGCGAATTTGAAAACAGCCGCACCTTCCTGAACTACATAATGTTTATTCGCTTCAACAGAAGCCAGTGTTGCCGGCATGCGACTTCCACCGCCCGGCATAAACAAGTATTGAACGCCTGAACCATCACTTCTCAGGATTGAGTCCATAACACCAACATTTTCAGTTGTGGGTTCAAGCAATACAGCACCACAACCATCGCCAAAGATGATACAGGTAGTCCGGTCTTTATAGTTGATGATCGATGACATTTTATCACCACCAATCACAATTACTTTTTTGTGAGTGCCTGACTCGATGTATTTAGCACCCGTGGTGAGGGCAAACAAAAATCCTGAACACGCTGCGCCCAAATCATAGCTAAATGAATTGATGGCCCCAACCTGATCAGCAACCAGGTTAGCCGTTGCAGGGAAGGGGAGATCCGGAGTAATCGTGGCGCAAATAATCAGATCAATTTCTTTCGGATCTGTTTTCGTTTTCTTCAACAATTCCTTCACGGCTTCTGTCGCCATATACGAAGTGCCAAGACCTTCTCCTTTTAAAATTCTTCTTTCTTTGATTCCGGTTCGGGAAGTGATCCACTCATCGTTGGTTTCGACCATCGTTTCCAACTCATGATTGGTAAGAATGTAGTCGGGAACATAACCGCCTACTCCTGTAATTGCTGCACGAATTTTATTCATGTGCGTAAAAATTGATTTTTAATGGACACATGGAATCGCCAGGCAACTTACACATCCTATCGTAAAATGTGGCACGTGACGATTTCATACATAGGTTTTAACTCCAAAAATGGCCACAAAATAATGACGGCCTATAAAAGCAAAAAGCCCGATTAGTTATCGAGCATTTTAATCTATTGATTCTCTGCGCAATGCAGACGGTCTTCTATTTTCCTATTGGTTGATTTTGAACAAACGGGGAAATCAAGAACCAGATGCATGTTACGCTAACACTTCTTTCTCCATCACCACTCTACCATTGTAGTAAAGCTTACCTTCTAACCAGAAAGCACGGTGCGGTAAGTGATGTTCCCCCGTAGTTGGGCACACCGCCATTGTTTTAGCAGTAGCCTTATAGTGTGTTCTTCTTTTATCTCTGCGGGTTTTCGAGGTTTTTCGTTTTGGATTCGGCATAACTCAAACTGTATTAATTTTTATTCAATTTTTTCAACATTTCCCATCGTGGATCGATCTCTTCTTTCTTCTCTTCCCCGGTTTCTGAAGTGTAGATAATTCCACCTTCTTCGTCTGATTCATCTTTGAATCTCGGGTGAAGTTTTTTCATGGGTATCGCCAAGGCGATGAACTCATACATAAACTTTCCCAACTCCAGGGTCTCGGTGCCGCGATGAATCATCATCACATCTTCGCTGATCTCTTTGTCTTCATCCCCGTATTTAAAGATGATTTTGGAAGAAACATCTATCGGGTAATCGAACTCATCCAGACTGCGGTCGCACACAAGCTTAACCGATCCTTTAATACTAAAATTGGCATCCAGAAAGGTCTCTCTTTTGTCCAAGTCTACCTGAGCCTTGAAATTACCCTCTGAAACCAGGCCAGAATCGTACTTTTTTAGAAACTCGGCACCCAGATCGTATTCAAAATGGTGAATACTGAGACTTAGGCCAAGAATGTTAATACGATACCGTTCCATAAGAAAACCCCAACCGGGTATTAAAAATGGTCGGCAAAGTTAGAATAATTAATTAGAATTTAAAAGAATTAGCCTATTCCGGGTCCCTCACACCATCCTCAATAGAGCTCTAGGGCCTATAAAAACTCCTTAAGCGCAGTTTGTTTGAGCTCTTCAGTTGATTTTTTACTGTAATTATTAACGAAGTAATCAATTATGCCCTTTTTAAAGCCCAGTTTGATCGCGATGCTCTTACAGAATATGATCTCGCTTTCAAATACATTATGGTCGGCAAAGACCAGTTCAATACTGGAAAGCAGGTAATCAAATTTCTGATCTGGTGATAAAGCCCCCAGAGAATCGATTGGCTCTGGGTTTTTAATGAGGTTGTTTACCATTTCTTCTGAAAATTGCCTCTCTCTGGCAATCTTGAAGATCATTTCTCTCTCAATTTTCGCAAAATGCTTATCAGCTTCGGCTAATTGTATAAGAATGTTTAACTGTTTACGAGTAACGATATCCATTTAAATTTGCAAGTAGGGCTTCAAATATACCTAATTCTAGGGATCACCGGGTTGGTTAGAGGCTAAAGGCAAAAAGACCCAATTAACTCGGCTTATTTTTCTGTGGATGGTTCTTGTCTCGCTTTAAAAATATCAATGGCCACATAAATCGCTTGTCGCATTGAATTTTCGCTGGCTTGATTTTTTCCAGCAATAGAGTAAGCTGTTCCATGGTCAGGCGATGTACGGATAACTGAAAGCCCGGCTGTAAAGTTGACACCTGTATCAAACGCCATCGACTTAAATGGAATAAGTCCCTGGTCGTGGTACATGGCAAGAATGCCATCATACTTTAAATAGTTGCCCGCGGCAAAAAAACCATCGGGTGGATGAGGTCCAAACACGGTCTTACCTTGATTCTTAAGATCATTGATCAGTGGCTTCAGGATTTTTTCATCCTCGTCACCAATAACTCCGCCATCCCCGGCATGCGGATTAAGTCCGAGTACGGCAATTTTTGGCTTAGTAATCCCAAAATCTTTCCGAAGCGTTTGTTCCAGGGCTTTGAGTTTGGATTCAACCCGTTCGCGCGTAATAAGAGGGGCTACCTCGCGGAGCGGAACATGTCCTGTCACTAATCCAACACGAAGCGTATCGTTCACCAATAGCATCAAATGCTCTTTTGCCCCAAAAAACTCTGCCAGGAATTCAGTATGTCCCTTGAAAGGAAACTCATTACTATGAATCGTGTGCTTGTCGATCGGAGCTGTTACCAGCGCGTCAAGCAATCCTTCTTTTAAATCCGTTGCCGCTTGTTTAAGGGCCTGAAGCGCGGCACTTCCCGTTTGGGTTGAAGCCTTCCCGGGATGTGCTTCCAGATTTTCATCCCAGCTTGCTACTACATTAATACTTTTCGGAAAGTATTGCCCCCGGTTGCGCACATGGCTGTAGTTGAAGTCTTCATTGTTCATCAACTTCTTGTAAAAGGACAGCACCTTGGATGACCCGTAAACAACCGGAGTAATCATATTGAGTAACCGGTTATCACTTAACGCCTTGATAGTTACTTCCGGTCCGATGCCGTTAATATCGCCAAGTGTTATTCCAATTCTTGGTTTGTCAGATGGTCTTACGGGTTGGCTCATGGAGATCGGTTTGTTTACACAAGTTTACGTCCATTTTAGGTTTAGCCCAAATTGGCCTCAAGCTACAAGCCTCAAGCTTGTTCGGTAAATCCTCAAAGCTTGCAGCTTGATGCGTGTGGTCTTGCTCCTTCGAGTTGTTCAATTGTAACTCAAAGAGCTTGCAGCTTGTGGCTTGCAGCTTGAAGCCTTTCCTGCTCAAGCTTTTTCGTTGTAGCCCTTAGAGCTTGCAGCTTGAAGCCTTCTCCTTATGTTTGCACTATGGTACGTCCCAAGAAATTTTTAGGACAGCACTTTTTGCATGATCAGGCGATTGCTGAACGAATTGTGGAATCACTCACTATTGGTGACGCATCCAATGTTTTGGAAATCGGACCCGGAACAGGTGTTTTGACCAAGTTTCTGACAGCGAAGAAAAACATCAAGCTGAAAGTGATCGAGATCGATTGGGATTCGGTCGCGCATCTTAAAAAGCACTTTCCTGGTCTGGACATTATTGAAGGCGACTTCCTGGAGCTTGATTTGAAATCGATCTTCGAGGAAAAGTTCTCCGTGATTGGGAATTTTCCGTACAATATCTCTTCACAAATCTTTTTTAAAATTCTGGAACAGCGAGATCAGGTTGATCAGGTGGTGTGCATGCTGCAGAAAGAAGTTGCGGATCGGATTGCCGAGCCGCCCGGTAGCAAGACCTACGGAATTTTAAGTGTGTTACTGCAGGCCTTTTATGATATTAAATATTTGTTCAAGGTTTCGCCCGGGGTTTTTATTCCTCCGCCAAAGGTGATGTCGGCAGTGATTCGACTCGAACGTAACGGCCGGAAGAAGCTCGACTGTGATGAAGAACTTTTCTTTAAAGTGGTGAAGCAGGGTTTTAATAACAGAAGGAAAACATTGCGCAACGCACTAAAAAATCTAAATTTAGCAGCCGAATTTTCAGCCCTCCCGATCTTTGACCAGCGAGCTGAACGATTGGCGGTGGATGAGTTTGTTTATATCACACAATTAATGGAGAAGACCCGTGCAAGAGCTGGTTCAATTTGAGTTATCAAAAGAGTTTGTTGACCGTTTTCAACAGGCGCTGGATG
>DASTYM010000203.1:0-2803 GCA_035764995.1 Cyclobacteriaceae bacterium
AACTTCCTGGAATGAACGGAATTAAAGGGACGCAAATAATAAAAGAGAAAGCGCCCAATACCGAAGTAATTATGGTTACCGTGTATGAGGATAGTGAACTGGTGTTTGAAGCATTGAAGGCTGGAGCATCCGGATACATAACCAAGAGCGCCAATTATATGGAACTTTTAAGTGCGCTGGAAGAAATTGTAAGAGGCGGTGCACCTATGAGCAGCCGTATTGCACGCATGGTGATTGATAATTATCATATTAACCCTAACTCACCATTAACTAAACGAGAGACCACCATCCTCCAGCTTATTTCCGAAGGAAAGACTTATACACAAATTTCTGAAGAACTTTTTATTTCGAAGGAAACTGCTAAAACGCATATCAAGAATATCTATTCAAAGCTTCAGGTTAACAGCAAGTCGGAAGCAATTGCGAAAGCCAATGTTGAGAAGCTGATCTGATTTTTTAATATTTTTCTATGAAAAGCCAGCCCGGGGTTGGCTTTTTTTGTCCGGTACATTGAAAAAGGAAGAAATTCAAATGATCCGAATGATATCATAGAATGCTGTTTACTAATAACTAGTGCTGGTTACTAATCAATGTGCCAATCGCAAATGAATTAAAATCAATTTTAACCATCCTCGTATAAACACACGTAAATAAAATTCCTTATAGAGTAAGTTAATTGAATTTTAAGAGGATAAGAGCTTCCCGGACGGGGGAGCTTTTTTTATTCACAACTCCAAATTCGCTGAAGTGAAAAGCCAACTCAATAGGGTTGGCTTTTCTATTGAAAGAATCGTACGGATTGGGGTATGCATATGTCTATTGCGTTGAGCAAGTTCAAGTATTATCCTCATCACTGATAAAAGTGAAAATTCTTCATAAGTTTAGGTTACTTGAATTTTAAAGAGGATAGAAGCTCCCTGGCCGAGGGAGCTTTTTTATTTCATAGAAATTTTCTCTACCAATTTGGTATAACACAAGACGTGGTACGTATTGGTGTAAAATATGACGAAGCGCACGTCATTTATTTCAATCATGCTTTCGGGAAATTTGAATAACACCCTGACTATCGAAGGGTGGAGTTTAAGTATGAAAATTAATCACGAAACTATGAAGAAAATTTTACTAGGATGTTTTGCATGTCTGGTAACCTTTTGTGCCATGGCGCAAAATCGGGTCGTCACCGGTAAGGTCACTGCTTCGGAAGATGGCTCTGCAATACCAGGGGTGAATGTTATTGTTAAGGGAACTACTTCCGGCACTGTCTCGGATACAGATGGCAGTTATAGCATCAGTGTTCCGTCAAATGATGCGGTTTTGATATTCTCTTTTATCGGTTACACCACATTGGAAGTGCCGGTCGGAGATCGAAGCACAGTCGAGGCCCAAATGGTGCTTGATGTAAAACAATTGTCGGAAATTGTGATTACTGGTCAGGGTGCAGGTATTGAGAAAAGAAGATTATCAACGACAGTTGATGTGGTTGATTCTGAAAAATTGAAGAATGCTCCGGCTATTCGATTGGATCAACTGTTGCAATCGAAGCTTCCCAACACTCAGATTAATATGTCGTCCGGATCGCCCGGTACTACATCGATCATTCGCTCTCGCGGAGTATCGTCTGCATTAAAATCATCTACCCCTGTTATCTACATTGATGGAGTTCGCGTTGATAACCTCAATACGCAAAATGCGATGTCATTCAGTACAGGTGGTGCACAAAGCAGTGCATTGTCAGATATTCCTGTCGAAGACATTGACCGCATTGAATTTGTTAAAGGCGGTGCCGCGACAACACTTTATGGGGCCGATGCGGCTAATGGAGTTATTCAGATTTTCACAAAGCGTGGAAAATCAGGTCAAAACCAATTCAACTTTGAGACTCAACTGGGCGCCATTGTTGGAACAGAGGACTATTTCAAATACAAGCAAACCTCTGAAGTAGGCTTCCGGAAAGGTTTCTTGCAAAGCTACAGACTCGGTGCATCCGGAGGGTCAAATAACCTGACCTATAGCGTTTCAGGAAATGTGTTGAACGATAACAGCTTTACCTATGGCCTCGATCAAACGCGTTACAACTTGCGGGGATCAGTAAACGCAAAAATTTCCGAGAAGGCCAATTACAGCATGTCAACAGCTTTTACAGGCAGCACTTTCACGCGGTTAAACAACGCCAACTCTTCGTTCGATGTAGTGAATGGTATTGATCAGGGCAATGAAGGGGACCCGACTGCATGGGATGAGGCAACTCGAGCTGATGTTGAAAAGAAAGTTAGAGATGTAGCAGAGTTGTCTGATTTTAAAGAGACCATCACCCGTTTTCAAACATCGCACGGATTCATTTTTAATCCAATCGAAAAAATTCAGATCACATTGAACCTTGGTTTGGATTACCGCTACAGCAAGCAGAAGGAACTTGAAACCAACGCCTACCTGATCGCTTTGGGAGCAGTTGGTCCGGGAACCACCAATCAAGGTAATATCAACATTTCTGAAAGAAATTTCTTGACTACGACCGGTAGCTTGAATGCGCAGTATACCGAAAATTTGAATGACTTTTCTTTCATCACTACTGTGGGTGGACAGTTCTTCAGAGACAATGATTCTCAATACCTGATCACTTCCACCAATGTAACAGAAGGTTCCTCTACCATAAATACCGGTACCAGAAATGTGACGGATTTTATTAGTGTGGTAACTAACTATGGGTTCTTCGCAGCTGAAAATATCGGCTTTAAAAACAAGTACTTTGTTGATCTGGGTGTTCGGGTCGACTACAACACCGCGTTTGGTGATGATGTGGGAG
>DASTYM010000204.1:0-2410 GCA_035764995.1 Cyclobacteriaceae bacterium
CGCCCAACTCCCGGCATAATTATGCTTGCTCGCATTTCGTCAATAGCGTACATTTAATAAAACCCGTCTTTATGAGAGCTTCATACATCCTGTTTGTTGGCCTTTTGTTGGTAGGCACCAGTTTTACTTTACCCGACCAGAAAACGAGCCGGCTAAAATTTTCAGTCACTTTCACAAAAGAAATGAGTGATCAGGCTCAGGATGGCAGGTTATTGCTTTTACTTTCAACGAATGACAAAGCAGAGCCTCGCTTTCAAATTTCGGATGGATTAAAAACCCAGTTAATATTCGGAATTGATATAAACGGGAAGAAGCCGGGTGATGTCATGATTGTAGATGAGTCCGCATTTGGATTCCCTATTCAGAATTTAGGCGATGTTCCTGCAGGTCAATACTTTGTTCAAGCGCTACTGAACCGATACGAGACATTTAAGCTCAAAAACGGGAAAATCGTGAAACTTCCTCCCGATAAAGGCGAAGGACAACAATGGAATCGAAAGCCTGAAAATTTTTACAGCAAACCAGTGAAGATTACTGTTGATCCAACAAAAAGCCAAACCATACCGGTGGTGATGGATCAAAAAATTCCTGCTATTGCAGAGGTAAAAGACACGAAGTATATCAAACATATCAAGATCCAAAGTAAACTGCTCACGGAGTTTTGGGGCAGGCCGATGTTTTTAGGTGCGCACGTGTTGATTCCTGAAGGCTTTGATCAGCATCCGGAAGCACGATATCCGCTGATGATCAATCATGGCCATTTCCCTGATGACTTTGGCGGATTCAGCGAAACACCACCCGATCCAAAAATGGATACGAGTGATTACAGTGATCGCTTCCGGATTTATGGTTACAGAAAATTTCAAGCACAGGAAGCTTACAACTTTTACAAACAATGGACGAGCAATGACTTTCCGCGCTTTCTCGCGATTGAAATTCAACACGCCAATCCTTACTACGATGACTCATATGCAGTGAACTCGGCCAACCTTGGTCCATATGGAGATGCCATCATGCACGAACTAATTCCGGAAATTGAAAAACAATTCCGAGGCATCGGTCAAGGTTGGGCACGATTCACGTATGGCGGATCAACCGGTGGATGGGAAGCACTCGCTGCACAAATTTTTTATCCTGATGAGCTGAACGGTTGCTTCGCAGCTTGCCCCGATCCAATTGATTTTCGTGCCTACTGTTTGGTTGACATTTACAAAAACAAAAATGCCTACTGGTATGACAGCGAGTTCAAGAAACTCCCGATACCATCGCACCGAAATTATCTTGGACAAATTCAGTCTACCATGCAGGAGTCCAATCACCTCGAGTTGGCACTGGGGACAAAAACACGCTCAGGACAACAGTGGGATATTTGGGAAGCTGTTTATTCGCCACAGGGTGAAGATGGTTATCCGAAACCTATCTGGAATAAACTCACGGGTGACATTGATCCAACGGTTGCCGCATATTGGAAAGAAAATTATGATTTGCGTTACATCATGCAACGCGATTGGGCTAAGCTTGGCCCTAAACTAAAAGGCAAAGTTCATCTCTATTGTGGCGATATGGATAACTACTATTTAAACAACGCTGTTTACCTCGCTGAAGAATTTTTGAAAGGAACAAAAAATCCATTCTATGATGGGGAAGTAGATTATGGAGACCGTGCAGAACACTGCTGGAATGGTGATCAGCAAAATCCGAATTATGTTTCGCGACTTCGTTACAATACGATGTACATTCCTAAAATTTTAAAACGGATTGAAGAGAGTGCTCCGAAGGGTGCAGATGTGAAAAGTTGGAGGTATTAGGTGTTAAGGTGTTTACGTGTTGATGTGCTGATGTGTCAACACCTTAACACTTAAACACAATTATAGAGTCATCCCAAAAACGCTCGTTGTCAGGATCACCAAAATGGCAACCATAATACCAAAAGCCAAATAAACAACTCTGCGTAAACTGAGGGTTTTCATAACATTCTCCTCTTTAGACTATAAAAGTGGTCAAAAGGTTGAGTGCTCTCAAAATTTTTGTTACCAAGCGTCCAACTTACTTGATGAATCGTACAAAATGTGGTGCGAAGCATGCATGGAATTAAGTCCCCGGCCAATGTGCGGGGGACTCACCCGAAAGTAGTGAAGAGTCCGAGCGAGATCGCAGTATCCCGATGAATATCGGGGTCGTGAACATGGACGGTTATTTTTTTAACAATTAAAGCTCACGCTTATAAAACACATCACACGAAAAATGACCTGTGCTTCCCAGCGGCCCTGAAGTCTTTTGGAAACCGTTTCTCTCATACAACTTCATGGCGCTGTGCATAGTGTTGAACGTTTCCAGGTAGCAGGTTTTAAATCCAATCGCCTTAGCTGCTTTCAGGCATTCGGATAATACTGCCTGACCCAAACCCTTT
>DASTYM010000205.1:0-9668 GCA_035764995.1 Cyclobacteriaceae bacterium
AGTTTTGAAAATTGACTAAAGCATGATTGACACAAAGACCACATACACCCTGATTGACGGCCGGAAGGTTTCCTCAGAAATCAAGTCTGAAATTTCTGAGAAGGTAGCAGAGCGTAAAAAATCAGGAATGAAAATACCTCATCTCGCAATCATCCTGGTTGGAGATGACGGTGCCAGTCAAACGTATGTGGATCATAAAGTAAAAGCTTGTCGTGAAGTTGGTTTTCATTATACCATGATGCGCTTTGCTGATACCATCAGTGAAGACAAACTGATGAAACATATTGATCAGGTGAACCGAGATGAAGATGTTGATGGTTTTATTGTTCAGCTCCCGTTGCCTGCACATATTTCTGTAGAACACATCACAGAAAAAATCCGTCCAGATAAAGATGTAGATGGTTTTACCAACCGCAACTTCGGAAGCATTGTTTCTAAAAATCCGCTCCTGATGCCTGCAACACCATTTGGTGTGATGGAATTACTGGAACGTTATAAAATTCCATTAGAAGGAAAAAATTGTGTTGTAGTTGGAGCAAGTCGTTTAGTAGGTGCGCCTTTAAGTATGATGTTGGTAGAACAAGGGAGAGCAACTGTTACAGTTTGTCATAAGTACACTAAAGACCTTGCAAGCTTTACCCGTCAGGCTGATATATTAGTGGTAGCCGTTGGTAAGCCGGGATTAATTACAGCCGACATGGTAAAAGAAGGTGCTGTCGTAATTGATGTTGGCACTACACGTGTTGAGGGCCCTCAATACAAAAATGGTTATTCACTGAAGGGTGATGTGGAATTTAAAGAAGTAGCTCCGAAAACTTCTTTCATTACACCAGTGCCCGGTGGTGTTGGTCCAATGACAATTGCTTCTTTGTTATTGAACACGCTCAGGGCAACAGAATTAAGAAATCTCTAATTCAAAAGTCGTGCACTTCGGCACTTTAACACATCAACACGTCAACACCTTGCCTCTGATGGAAGATTTCTACACCATTCAGGGTGAAGGATATTTTCAGGGACATGCCGCGTATTTTGTTCGCCTGGGAGGTTGTGATGTTGGTTGCGTTTGGTGCGATGTAAAAGAGTCTTGGGACGCAGAAGCTCATCCAAAAGTTCTCGTTGAAGAAATTGTGAATCGGGCCAAGACCAGCGGAACTGAAATCGTTGTTATCACAGGCGGTGAACCAGCGATGTATGACCTCACCTTCCTGACTTCAGAAATAAAAAAAGCCGGACTTCGAACAAATATCGAAACATCGGGCGCTTATCCCTTAACTGGAACGTGGGACTGGGTGTGCTTCTCACCAAAAAAATTCAAAGCACCTGATTCCAGCATTTATCCGCTTGCCAATGAATTGAAGGTTATCATATATAATAAGAGTGACTTTAAGTGGGCCGAGGACTTTGCAAAAGAGGTTAATCCGGGGTGTGAACTCTTTTTACAACCCGAATGGTCGAAAGAGAAAGAAATGTTACCTCTTATTATAGAGTACGTAAAAGCGAACCCGCAATGGAAAGTGTCGTTGCAAATTCATAAATACATGAATATTCCATAGCCTTGAAACTTTGGTTAACCTGATTTCTTTGATTAACATGATTCCAAAGAGTTTTGAAAAGTTAACAATTATGGAGCGCAGTGTAAGATGTCAGGTTGTGGAGCGTAAAATCTGTGAAATCCTATAATCAGATTAATCACAGTTTATGACAATCAACGAATTCAAAGCAACGCTAAACACATGGGGACAACAGAAAGTCCCTTTTTTGTTTTGGGTTGATTTCGAATTGGAAAAACCGGTGGCAATCAAACTCACAGAAGTTGATTTCAGGAAAGTTCTCTTTAATATTAACGGCATTACAAATACTGAATCTCGTCCTGCGCACCTCCCTCTCCCTCGGGAGAGGGTCGGGGTGCGGGAAAAAAAACCAATTTCGCTATCCGACTATAAAAGCAAGTTTAGCAAAGTAGCCTACCATCTGAACTATGGTGACTCCTATCTTACTAATCTTACGGTAAAAACAGAAATCGAATTAAGCCAATCGTTGCGTGATATATTTTGTGACAGCAGTGCGAAGTATAAGCTTTGGGTCGATGATCAGTTTTTAGTTTTTTCTCCCGAAACATTTATTCAAATCCGCGAAGGAGAAATTTATTCCTTTCCTATGAAGGGAACGATTGATGCTTCAATACCGGGCGCTTCAGAAATAATTTTGAATAGTATTAAGGAGAAATCGGAGCATGTTACTATTGTCGATCTTATCCGAAACGACCTAAGTATGGTTGCATCAGATGTGCATGTTACAAGGTTTAGGTATCTGGAGAAAATCATGACCAGTCATAAAGATTTGCTTCAGGTTAGTTCAGAAATTGTGGGGACTCTTCCAGATGATTATCAATCTAAATTAGGCGACATATTAATTGCATTACTTCCGGCAGGTTCTGTAAGTGGAGCTCCAAAACCAAAAACCGTAGAAATAATCAGGCAGGCAGAACAAGAGAAACGAGGATACTATACGGGTGTGGTTGGTCTTTTTGATGGAGAAAACCTGGATTCAGGAGTAATGATTCGGTTTATAGAAAAAAATAATAAACGCTACTTTTATAGAAGCGGTGGAGGCATTACAACACAAAGTGATGTAGAAATGGAATACCAGGAAATGATCGATAAAGTGTATGTCCCGATTGATTGAATCAATAAAACTGGATAATGGAAGATTTCTCAGACTCCATTATCACCAATCCCGAATGGATCGAACCATTGCAGAATTACTCCAGCTAAAAAATGCCATTAACCTGTCGACTGAACTAGCGAAACAGACGCATCCAAAAAGCGGATTGTTTAAATGCAGGATCGTTTATGAAAAGCAGATTGAATCAATCGAGTTTCTCCCTTACGAGCCCAGGAAAACCGAAAGCTTAAAGGTTGTGTACGATCATGCGATCGAATACCGATACAAATATGAAAGCCGTTCTGGAATTGATTTACTGTTTGGTCAACGGCAATTCTGTGATGATGTGCTGATTGTAAAGAATGGATTCGTTACCGATTCCTCGATTAGCAACATTATTTTTTTTGACGGGTATAAATGGATTACACCCAATACTCCTTTGTTAAAGGGAACCATGCGGCAATTTTTAATTGATGCGGCAGAAATAAAGGAACAACCTGTTTACGTTCAAGATATCCCTTCATTTAAGTCGTTTCGATTGATCAATTCTATGCTGGGATTTGATGGCCCGGAAATTGAAGTATCGAAGATTGTTTTATAGTTTTAAAAGATGAAGCGTCTCCTCACCATTCTATTACTGATTGCCCCTTTATTAGCCCACGCGCAGGGGTCATTGAGTACCACCTCCAACAGGGCAATTGAACTTTATACAGAAGCAGATAATTTCAGGGTGCGAGGCCAACACACTCAGGCCATTCAATTACTAGATGAGGCAATTTCAAAGGATAAAAAATTTGTTGAGGCATATTATCGTCTAGGGCTGGTGTACATGACCATTAAAAACTACTCTAAAGCAATTGAGAATTTCGAAAAAGGCCTTAGTCTTACAACTGACATAAGAAAGCAGAAAGTATTTTGGTATGATTTGGGTGAAACCTATTTGTTAACAGGCCAATATGATAAGGCATCTGCAACGCTTGGTGAGTTTGTGAAAGTTGAAAATCAGAACAAAGCAAAGCTCGATAAGGCCAACCTCATGTTGAAGAATGCAACGTTTGCTAAAAACAACCAGGCTGAAAAGGCCAGGTATAATCAACGAAAACTCAGCGACACGGTAAACTGTTTTGCCATGCAATATTTTCCCGTGCTCACGGCCGATCAGCAGGAGTTATTTTTTACCCGCAGGCTTGTTGGAATGGGTGACGATGATGAAGATTTAGTAGTGGCCCGGAAAGATGCAAAAGGAAAATGGGGCAGGCCTGCATCTATTTCAAAGAATATCAATTCTAAATTCAATGAGGGAACCTGTACAATCTCTGCCGATGGACGAAAGCTAATTTTTACATCGTGTACCGGCCGCAAAGGTTATGGAAGCTGCGATTTATTTGAGAGCGAAAAAATTGGTAACGATTGGGGCGAACCCGTCAACCTCGGTATAAATGTAAATTCTTACGAATGGGAATCCCAACCTTCTCTTTCAGCTGATGGTCGTACATTATATTTCGTGTCCGACCGGAGAGGTGGATTTGGCCGAAGAGATATCTGGTATTCTACACTGGATGACAATGGTCAGTGGACGAAAGCACAAAACCTTGGTGCTCCTGTTAATACCCAGTATGAAGAATACTCTCCGTTTATCCATGTAAATGGAAAGACACTATATTTTGCTTCGAACGGATTAGTTGGTTTTGGCGGGTTTGATATTTTTTATTCAGAAAAATCTGATAATGGTTGGACATTGCCAGAGAATGTAGGAAATCCTATCAATGATCATGAAGACCAATTCTCTTTATTCATTACTGCAGACGGAAAGAAAGGATATTATTCTCACGAAGAGATGACCGCTACAGGAATCCCCATGGGCAGACTGTATGAAGTTCAAATCCCGGAGGATAAGCAGGTAAAATATAAGAGCAATTATGTAAAGGGAATTGTGAAGGATAAAAACACCGGAAAGGAACTGAAAGCTAAAATTGAGTTGTTCGACATCAACAAAAATTCAATTGTGTCGCTTGTAAATTCTGACTCCGTTTCAGGAGAGTATTTAATTGTACTCACGCAGGGATCAGAGTATGCGCTGTATGTGAATAAAAAAGGGTATCTGTTTCAAAGCTTAAGCTTTAACTATTCGGATGTTACCAATTTTGAGCCGCTCATAATCAACATCGAGTTAGAGCCTGCTGTTAAGGGATCAGTTTCTGTGCTTAAGAATATTTTCTTTGATGTAGATAAATATGATTTGAAAGATAAGTCGATAACCGAGCTCGAAAAAATTACCCGGTTTTTAAAAGAAAATACCCAAATACGAATTGAGATAAGCGGTCATACAGATAATACAGGTAATTCACAGTACAATCAGCAACTTTCTGAAAAGCGAGCCAAAGCAGTCTTTTCATACCTGATAGAAAAAGGAATTAATCCTCAACGACTTTCTTCAAAAGGTTTTGGTTCAACAAAACCCATAGCCTCCAATGAGTTAGAAGAAGGTCGTCAGCAAAACAGAAGGATCGAATTCACCATTCAATAAATTCTACCCCTTTATTCGGTATAACTGTCGAAAAACCATACCTTATTTTTCATTAGACCCCTTCCTAAGCTTAAAATTTTGTTTTAAGTTTATAGTACGTGTTTTTTTATTAGTTAACCTAAACCTAAATTTTATGAAGAGACTTCTACATTCATGTGTGGTCGTCATGCTCATGCTGTACTCGGTACAAGCATTGGCGCAAGACCGCACAGTCACAGGACGGGTAACGTCTACGGAGGACGGTTCCCCAATTCCTGGAGTTAACGTCCTCCTAAAGGGAACTTCTGCCGGTACAGCTACCGATGCAGATGGTAAATACTCATTACCCGTTCCCGCATCCGGTGGATCTTTGATCTTCTCCTTTATCGGACTCGAGTCAAAAGAGATTGCTATTGGCGATAGAGCCGTAGTGGATGTTTCATTGGCTCTTGATGTAACGCAACTTTCTGAAGTTGTGGTTACCGCTTTAGGTGTTGAGCGTGAGACTAAGACTCTTGGATTCTCGGTGGCGCAAGTATCCAATGAAGAACTGACAGTAGGTCGTACTACCAACGTGGTGAATGCACTTAGTGGTAAAGTGGCTGGTGTGCGTGTTGCAGGATCGAACGGTATGACTGGCTCATCTTCGGCAATTTTCATTCGTGGCTTTACTACCTTTACCGGAAGTAACCAACCTCTTTTTGTTGTTGATGGAATTCCCATTGATAATAGTGGTGGAGGTATGGCAACCCAAGCCGGTGTATCCAATTCCAATAGAGCCATCGATATCAATCAAGATGATATCGAAACGATGAGCATACTGAAAGGACCTGCTGCTGCTGTATTGTATGGTTCAAGGGCGGCAAGTGGTGCAATCATCATCACAACCAAAAAAGGAAAGGGAAGTGTTGCTGGAAAGAAAACCACCGTTGATTACACCGGATCTTACAATGTAACTGAACCAAACCGTCTCCCCGATTATCAAAATGAATATGGAAGAGGAACTTCACTCAGTGGTGCCGGGGTTCCAATAGCTCCTGTTTATCAACCCAATGCTGATCAATCAAATTGGGGCCCAATAATCGCAGGACAATTAGTTCCAAGTGAATACTCTGCAGCTGACCAAGCATTATTCGGTTTACCAGCAGATAATGTCCTTACTGCCTATCCTAATAATGTTGAGGATATGTTTATAAAGGGGTATAATGCTCAGCATAACGTTGCATTTTCCGGTGGAAATGAAAAAGCAAATTTCTATTTCTCATATAACAATTTGAGAGATAAAGGATTTATGGAGGGAAATTTTCTGGAACGAAACTCTTTTCGCTTTAATGGAAGCAATCAGTTTTCCAGTAAGTTTAACATGGGCGTTAATGTTAGCTACATTAACAGTCAATCGGAGAGAAGTCAAACAGGTAACCAACTTTCGAACCCGCTGTTCAGAGGATGGTTTTTGCCTCGTGATTATGACTTAAAAAACTCCCCTTACGTGCGTCCTGATGGATCACAAGTTTATTTTAATAACAACACTGATCACCCTTACTGGACGTTGAAGTATAACTTATATAATGACGAAGTAAATCGTATCATCGGTAATGTAAATTGGGGTTATGATTTTACCGATTGGCTGGGTGTTAATTATAAGATAGGAACGGATGCTTATACACTAAGGAGACTTACCTACGATGCGATTGGAGCGAGGGGTGGTGCTAATCACGGTGTGCAAGGTGTGGGTGCAGTTGGTGAACGAACAACAATGAATCAGGAAACATCTTCGTACCTGACTTTGAATTTAAAAAAACAACTCACTGATGATATTAACCTGACGGCATTAATAGGTAATGAACTTAACTTACAAGTTAGCCAAGACTATGGTTTCGTTGGAAACACACTTAATACAAGAGGTGTTCGAAGAATTACTGATGCCAATAACTTTACCCCTTTAGCCTCTTCCGAAACAAGAAAGACGCTGATTGGAGTATTTGCTGATGTTCAAGCTAACTATAAAGGCTGGGCATATTTAGGGTTGACAGGTCGAAATGACTGGTCTTCTACATTTAAAAGCGGAAACAACTCATACTTCTATCCGTCAGTCACAAGCAGTTTAATTCTTAGTGAAGCGATTCCAGCATTGAAAAACAACATTCTAAACTTTGCTAAAATCAAAGCTAACTGGGCGAAAGTTGGTAGAGAGGCGGGTACATATGACACTGATACCTATTGGTTTACATCGAATCCAGGCGATGGATTTGGTCCACAGATTATTTATCCTTTCCTAGGACAGCTAGGAAGATCGCTTGGTAACGCTGCAGGTAACGCTGAGTTAGGGCCAGAATTTACACGCAGTTATGAGGTTGGTATTGAAGCTGGATTCCTTCAAGATAAAATAAGAGTAGACCTTACTTATTTTAATACTCGTTCTACAGATATTATCCTCAATGTTCCTATAGCGTCTGCGTCAGGATTCACAAGTCAGACTAAAAATGCCGGTGTACTTGAAACTAACGGTATTGAACTTACTTTAGGTGCTACTCCTGTAAAAACCAATTCTTTCCGCTGGGATATTGATATCAACTGGTCGCGTATCCGTAACAATGTAATTTCTCTTGCAGACGGTGTTCAGAACATAGGTATTGGAGGATTTACAACAGCACAGACTCGTATTGAAGCAGGTAAAGAATATGGTGTAATTTATGCTAATTCATTGGTACGAGATGCAAATGGAGACCTCGTTGTAAGTTCAACAACTGGATTGCCTGCAAACGGTCCTGCTGTACTGAGAGGAAATCCAAACCCCCGCTGGACAGGTGGTATTACCAACACCGTATCATATAAGGGTATTACACTCTCGTTCTTAATTGACATCAGGCATGGTGGTGATATTTTGTCACGTGTCATCAATGATGTGAGAAGGACAGGTACTGCTGAGGAGACTGCTGAATTCCCAAGATTTGAATCAGATGGTGTAACACCTACAAAGAACTATATTGTTCCTGGTGTATATGCTGATGGTACACCTAATACAATACCGGTTACAGCTCAGGAATATTTCCAGTCGATGTTCTCTTTTGCTAACCCAGGTGAAGGTGTATTCGATGCGAGTTGGGTGAGATTGCGTGAGGCGAGTCTGTTCTATTCATTACCGAAATCATTGCTTGAAAAAACACCTTTTGGCAAAGTTGAAATTGGAGTGAACGGGAGAAACTTGTTGTTGAAGACAGATGTACCACACATTGATCCAGAAACTAACTTGACTGGCGCCTCAAACTCTCAAGGATTAGAGTTTAATACAATGCCAAATGCGCGTTCGTATGGTGCAGTTCTCAGATTCACATTTTAACCAATAAATGGAAAAAGTTATGAAGAAATATATTTTGACAATAAGGACAGGGGTTTTAGCATTGGTTTTGCTAATCGTATCCTCTTGCGATGATTGGATGGACGACAATATAAATCCCAATGCGGTGTTATCTGCCCCACCATCACAAATGCTTGCCTCTGCTGTGGGGACATTTGGTTTTGTTGCGGGTGGGAGCGATTTGTTCCGATACAGTGCAATTTGGTCTCAGCAAATTACTGCTCAAGCTGGCCGTCAAACTGAAAACTACAGTAAGTATAATTTATCTGACACAGAAGTTAACGGTGTTTGGAGAACAAACCTGTATGGAGCTATTTTGATGGACCTTGAGCAATTACTGAAGTCCGATCCAGTTACGACTCACCCACACTATTTCGGAATGGCAAAGGTTTTAAAGGCCTTTACCTATACATATTTGGTTGATTTTTGGGGAGACGTTCCATTTTCCGAGGCATTACAAGGTGCTAGTAATGTTCAGCCGGCAATTGATGATGATGCAGTAATCTATCCTCAATTACTTACACTGTTGGATGAGGCTATCATAGATCTTAAAGCAACATCCGCATCACTTACCGGCCCGGGTAACAACGACTACATTTTTACAGGGAATGCCAGCAAATGGATAAGGACAGCGAATGTGTTGAAACTTAGAATTTATTTAAAGTTGGCCAATACTCCGGGCTTCAATACTGCTGATATTGCAACATTCATTACGAATACACCGGCTACAGAGTTTATGACGGCAAACTCAGACGATTTTCAGCATCCCTTTGTTGCCAGTCTTTCAGGTCGTCAGAATCCCACGCACCAGTTTATCCTTAGCCGGACAGATGATATTTGTACTAGTTCAACACTCATTAACCTGATGAATGGGAAAGCAGATCCACGCAGAGTAAATTATTTTACTCCAGCACCCTTTAGTCCTGCAGCTTATAGTACTCCGCCAACAGGAACAACCGGGTATGTTGGCTTGCAACCAGGATTTGGGGGAGGTATTGTAAATAATACTTTGTCGAGGCTGCACAGGTTCGTTCGAGGAGCTGTGACAACCACTACAATTCCTGCGGGACCTAATCTCACTGTTACTGGGTCGTCAAGCTTATCATATGATGGTGGTGCACCATCAAATATTCTTACCTA
>DASTYM010000206.1:0-9309 GCA_035764995.1 Cyclobacteriaceae bacterium
CTTAGAAAAAGTTTCTTTTTTTTGAGTACACGGTGTACGATGAAGTTTATTAGGCTGCCAACAACCGCAGCTGAAATACTATCGAATTTCTGATCTCCCCTCGGTCGCTTCAGGCTCCCCTATACCTGGGACTTACTAAATCCAAGCTACGCGTTGAAGCAAATGTTACAGGAAGGAATAAAGCCAGAAATTGATTTGAGACCCATGCTTAAAAAAATTTGTCTTTGGATTTTTTTTCTCAGCGCTTCCGCAAGTTTTGCTCAATCTAGCGGTGATTACAGAACCATCCCGGATTTTAGTCCGATCCTGGAAACGGAGGGAGTGGGTTATTGGTCTAATCTGGCTGTCTGGCAACGCTACAATGGAACCACCTGGGTGGCGGCTACGATTGAAGATGGCTACCCTGGTGAGAACGCAGTGCCCGCTGTTGTTACTATAAATTTAGGTGCTATAATTCTGTTGGATGTATCGGTCCATTTGGGATCATTGTATTGCAATGGAGAATTTGCATCAGATTATTCAGATGTAGATTTGATTATTGATGTGGAATTGGAGATTGGTAGCAATGCTTACTTTTCTTTTCCAAGTGAAGATGGTGACTTGCTGATAAATGGATCAGTTGAGAACGCTGGTTTTTTCTCACGCGATAACAATTACAGTTCTGGTACTACAACCTTTATTGGGCAATTTGTAAATCAGTCTACGGGCTTATTCTCCAGCTACGTAGAGGATGATGGTCAGGTAGTATTTCAAGGCGGAATAGTGAACAACGGACCATTTTATGCCGGTGGGGTTACTTTCAATACCAACAACCAAACCATTTCGGGTTCTTCACAGGTCTCGTTCTCCAACTCCGTTTTTTTGGATAATGTTACTGTTACCAATAACAATACAGCCGCAGTTTTCATAACCAATACTGGATCTGCTGCGCTTACGGGTTCAGGTGCTGCAACCTGGACCCAGGGACCAAATTCAACTTTAAACTATTCTGGCACCACCATCACAAACATTACACTAAATGCTTCAAACTCCGGAAATACAATAAACTATAACTGCGATTCAGATAATCAAACAATTTATAACCCCAGCGCTTCAACGTACTTCCACCTCATTTTATCAGGAGCTTTCAGCCTCACGAAAACACTTTCGGCCAATACAATTGTATCAGGCAACTTATCGATACAGGATGCCATATTCAGTGTCGGAACATTTGATCTTTCAGTAGCTGGTAACTGGTCTAATGGTAATAGTTTCGACAGCGATCCGTTCGTGGGGGGCACACAAACGGTCACCTTTAATGGCACAACGTCTGTAACCGGCACAACTCGGTTTAACAATGTAACAGTGGCAAGCGGGGGAACCCTTAATGGTCCTGCGAACTTAACGTTATCTGGTAACTTTGTGGTGAACGGAAGTTTTAACCCGGGTTTCGGGCGGGTAACATTTAATGGAACCGCCAATCAAAGTCTTAATAGAACGGCTGGATCTTCTGGAACTGTAGACCTTTTTGATGTTACTATTAATAAGGCATCGGGCACTTTTAGTGTACAAGCCACCATTCCAAATACAATTTTCCGCGTTCAGAATGAATTTGCGATATCCCAGGCGGGTTCGAGTAATCCTGATATAGATTTTGACGGTTCGGGCGCGGGTATTTTTGTACTGGGATCAACCAGCACGCGAACGGCAAAAGTAACAGCAGTTCCTTCAGGAACTCAGATTGATGGTAATTTAACTGTAGAACGATTTGTCGAAAATTCCGATGGTGTCCGGGCATACCGATATTTTGCCTCCCCTGTTGCTGGAGCTACGGTTGCAGATTGGTTGGGTGAAATTCAAATTACAGGTACATTCTCGAACCCTTCATCGGGAGCCGGAATTCCAAATCCAAATGCACCTTCCATGTATCGTTGGATAGAAACGAATGGAGGACTCGCTGCGAACCGATATTCGGCTTATCCGAATAACATATCGCTGCCTGCAAGTTCGTTTACTTTAACAAACGGAACGGGCTACGCAGTTTTTGTTCGTGACACAGGAAGTCCAACACTGACGACTCGCGGAACGTTAGTTTCAGGGAACGTAAACGTTAATCTGACAATCACAGGAACTGGGGTTAACGCTGCAGGGTTTAATCTGGTTGGTAATCCTTACCCAGCGCCAGTGGATTGGGATTTAGTTTCCTTGCCAGGAAATGTGAGCCCGATTATTTCATTGATTGATAATGTTTCAAATGGCGGCTTAGGTAGTGGTCAGTTTGTGTATTATACGCAGGGTGGACCACAGGTCGGTACCTTCGATGGAATTATCGGAAGTAGCCAGGCATTCTGGGTAGAAACTTCAGCAAACACATCGTTAGCCTTTTCTGAATCGGACAAGGCATCGGACATTAACCCGGTAATTGTACGAGAGGCGCAAAACAGGATTGCGAACCTGCTTCGGATAAATGTTGAAGGAAATGGACGAAAAGATGAAACGGTTGTATACTTTAAGGAAGATGCAACTGACGGATACGATATTGGATTTGATGCCCGTAAGAGAGAGAATACCTACATTAATTTATTCTCCTATGTAGAAGGTGAATCAATTACCAAGTATGCTATTAACGCGTTGAGTGGAATAGCTTGCTCACGCGAAATAGTTATTGGATTTGAGAAGTTTACGGAGGGAACATACACCTTCAACTTCTCTGAGTTGGAGAGCTTTGACGAACCTTACACATTCTCACTTATTGACAATTTTACTGGTACATCTGTACCGGTAAATGGTCAACCATACGCTTTTCAGATAACGAGTGATCCAGCCTCAAATGGCACCAAACGCTTTAAAATTATTATTAGCGAGGAGGAGATTAACAGTGCATTAACGGTTCAGGGTGACCAAAAATGTGATGCCGATAATTTGCAAATAACCGTAGATGCAACACAATCGGATGTATCATATCAGCCTTATTATAATGGCGTTGCTGCCGGTGATGTAATTCAAGGAAATGGAGGAGCCCTTGTTCTGAACCTTCATGACGACATCTTCACAGCCGGCATTTTTGAAGTGGCAGTCAAGGCATTTGACGATTGTGCTGAAGTATTCCTGGCTCAGAAAGCACCGGTAGAAGTATTTGAGTATAACGAAGCTGTTATTGAAACAGATGGAAATAGATTGATTTCCAATTATGCAACTGGAAACCAATGGTTCCTGAATGGTGTGCAGATCGCTGACGCCACAGAACAATATTATGATGCAACAGAATCAGGCCTGTACTCGCTCCAGGTTATCACAGGTGAGTGTATCACAACTACAGATTTACAGTTCCTGGTGACAGCTGCTGAAGAGCCCGTTAGTAATATTATTCAGGTTTATCCGAACCCATTCAAGGATAGGATCCGGATAGAAGTTAAATCAAATGAGCCAGCCCATGTAAGTGTGTATGATGCGCGTGGAACGAAGATCATGGAGAAATTGCTCGATGGGAAAGCACCGACAAAAGAAGGTGAATTTGAGTTCTCAGAAAACCCTTCTGGATTATATCTATTCCGTGTTCAGCGAGATGGTGGGATCTACCAGGTAAAAATTATCAAAAAGTAAATAATGAAGACCATCCTTATAGTAATCCTTCTATTCATAACTTATCCGATTATCGCTCAGCCGGGCGATCCTGGTGGAGATCCGGATGTTGTCCCAATAACAGGAATTGAAATTTTAATCGGGGCGGGTGCACTTTTCGGTGCAAAGAAGATTTACGACTCGAAAGGAAACAATAATTCAAGTGATCTCGAACTTAATTAATAAGTTAACCATCCTTCACCAGGCGGTGATGTTCAGTCAGGGGTAGGCTTGCGCGAGAAGATAATCATGGAATAGTGCACGTCTCCTGGATCAAAGCGAACCACTCAACCTTGTTCTTTACAGAGCTAACCACTGCCTGGAAACTTTTCTGGTGCATTTATCTTAAGTGAAAAGATTTTTTGCCCAATTAAAAATCTGTTTTACATTTGCACTCCCAAAACACGGGAGTTTAGCTCAGCTGGTTCAGAGCATCTGCCTTACACGCAGAGGGTCGGGGGTTCGAATCCCTCAACTCCCACAAAAAGCGGTCTTCTGGGCCGCTTTTTTTATTTTGAGGTAGTTTTCTCAACCCTTTACCATGAACCCAATCTTCAAAAAGCTCAACTTTAAAGAACAGTCTCAACTTCACATCGTTAACGCCCCGGCAAGTTTTAAGAAGGACATGGATGAAATGGCACACCTGGCGGAGGTTAAAACCAGTCTGGCAGGAGCAAAGAAAATCCAGTTTTTTATGGCCTTTGTTACCAAACAGAGTGAAGTGGACGACTTGACCAACAAAGTTACTGCACTCATCGAAGGTAATGGCTTATTATGGTTTGCGTACCCGAAAGGGTCCTCCAAAAAATACAAATGCGAATTCAATCGCGATAATGGTTGGACCGTGTTAGGTAAGCAGGGTTATGAACCAGTACGCATGGTGGCTATTGATGAAGACTGGAGTGCGCTTCGTTTCCGGAAAGCAGAAAATATTAAAATCATGAAGCGCAGCTCCGCGATTAGTGAAACCGGAAAGAAGCGAGTGGCTGTGGCAAAAAAGACTGCGAAGAAAAAAGTAAAGTAATCTTTGCGTTTTCTTTGCGGCTTTGCGCTTTTGCGAGAAATATTTTCACGCTAAGTCGCAAAGCC
Organism: Cyclobacteriaceae bacterium; assembly: GCA_035764995.1. Classification (GTDB taxonomy): domain Bacteria; phylum Bacteroidota; class Bacteroidia; order Cytophagales; family Cyclobacteriaceae; genus UBA2336. The sequence continues at coordinate 4,690 of DASTYM010000206.1, forward strand.
GCAAAGTCTATTTTAAAATCTCTTATCACGTTCTGCCCTGAGCATTTCATTAAATCTCATTTTTTTTGAAAGAGCTTCCACCGCCATTACAATTCGTTTGGTTTTGGTGTTGGCAGTCTTGGCACTTTCAACCCAGCGACTGAAATATTTTTGATGTGAACCAGGAAGCTTTTTGAATGCGGCCAATGCAGCAGGGTCGTCTTTCAGACACGCCATGAGATCGCGCGACAAAATAATTTTGCTTTCATCGGCTTCCAGCGTCACCTTCACTTTGTCGCCTGCTTTTTTTCCGATGGCTTTTCGCATAGTTCCATTCACGGCCAAAATAAAGCCACCGTCTCCCATCGGCAGGATAGCAACCTGTGAAATTTTATGCGAGTCCAACGCACCCTTTACGCGAAAAGAAACTTTTGAATCACTGAGTTTCTTAGCCTGCGCAGGACTAATCTCAATAAAAGTCCAACCGGATTTTTCACCTTTCTTATCGAATTTTAAAAGTGTAGTGTTATAGGAGATCATGTTCCGAATTTCGAGTTTCTGATTCCAAATTTCAAGTTCCTGTTATTTTGACGAACGTTGTATCTACAACAATTGTTATCACCTTCACGTTACCACCACTGACCACTGACCACTGACCACTGACCACTGACCACCATGTCTTTAGAAGACGATATCAAACAGGAGAAATTCCAAAGCGAGCATCAAAAAGCTTCCATTAATATCCTTTACACCGGAAGCTGGCTCTACAATATGAATGCCTCCGGGTTGAAGAAATTTGGAATCACTCCTGAACAATTCAACGTGCTTCGAATTTTAAGAGGCAGTCATCCTAAAACCATGATGTTGGCTGAAATCACCCAACGAATGATCGATAAAAGCAGTAACTGCACAAGGTTAGTGGAGAAGCTGCGTCAAAAGAATCTCGTGAATCGGGAGATTTGTGAAAACAACCGAAGACAGGTTGATATTTCCATTACCGACAAGGGATTGCAGCTCCTCAAAAAAATTGATGCTGACATATCTTCGCTGACCGGGGCAATCGACAAATTATCCAAAACAGAAGCGAAAGAACTCAATCGCATCCTCGACAAGCTAAGGGAATAATCCCTATCTTTTGCAGAGAATACCTTCTGTGAAAGCATTCAATATTTATCCTGTTGGAGAATCCATGCTGACCATCAGCTTTGGGAATGCGATCGATCCTGAAATCAATAAGAAAGTTTTTCAACTGTATTTTCAACTTCTCAAGGTCGGACACGCTTCATGGTTGGATATTATCCCAGCCTATTCAACACTTAGTATTGTCTACGATGTTTTTACCATCCGCCAAAAGCACGCCTCTGCATTTGAATGGATGAAGCAGCAACTGGAACAAGTATTGTCCGAAGCTGGAAACAACAAAGTGATTCAGTCTCGGCAAGTTCAGGTTCCTGTTTGTTATGATGCTGAATTTGCATTGGATGCAGACAAATTTTTAAAAGAGAAAGACATCTCATTAGAAAAGCTAGTCGAAGTACATACTTCAAAATCGTATCAGGTTTTTATGATCGGTTTCCTTCCGGGATTTGCTTACATGGGTTCGGTCGATCAGCGAATTTCCCTTCCAAGAATTTCAACACCACGCACACAAGTGTTGGCCGGAAGTGTTGGAATAGCCGGAGAACAAACCGGAATTTATCCATTTGATTCTCCCGGTGGCTGGAACATCATTGGCCGCACGCCCTTGAAAGTTTTTGATTTGAATGCTGAACAGCCAGTTCTTTTTCAACCGGGTGATCAGGTGAAATTTATTCCAATCACAAAAGAAGAATTCCAATCTTTTGATTACGCAACCTTTAATGTCGTTGTTTCGTGAGCGTTGAAGTAATCAAAGCCGGCATTGCAGATACTTTTCAGGATGGAGGAAGGTTCGGTCATCAGCATTTGGGAATCAATCCTGGCGGAGCAATGGATTTAAATACTATGCAGGTTGTAAACGCATTGGTAGGAAATGAATTGAATGAAGCAGTGTTGGAGTTGTGCTTTCCTGCTTCGGTTCTGTATTTTAAAAAATCAGCATTGATCGCCTTGAGTGGAGCAAACTTCAGCGCTGAGCTGAATGGAAAATCAATTCCGATTAATCAATCGATCACTGTGTCAGCGGGAAGCGAATTGAAATTCACCAAAGTTGAGAAAGGCGTGTTTTGTTATCTCGCTATACACGGTGGATTCAGTTTATCACCATGGTTAAATAGTTGCAGCACCAATACAAAAGCTAAGGCTGGAGGATTGAAAGGAAGATCACTTCAGCGGGGAGATTTAATTGAATTCAAAAAGAACATCTCCGCAGTTCAGGAAGTCAAAATTCTTCCGTGGCGAGCGAATGTTTTTGATTTTTACAGTAACTCAACCAACATTCAATTTCTTCGCGGACCCGAATTCAATTGGCTTGATGAATCATCGAAGGAGAGATTGATGAAGGAATCATTTGCAATAACATCCCTTCGCGATCGTATGGGCTACCGGCTGAAAGGGAGAGAATTGAATCGGAAAAATGAAGAGCTGATTTCAACAACTGCAACATTTGGAACTGTCCAACTCCTTCCCGATGGTCAACTCATTATACTCATGGCCGATCATCAAACAACAGGAGGCTATCCACGCATCGCACAAGTCATCGCTGCCGACCGGTCGAAACTCGTTCAAACCAGTGTGGGAGAAGATATTTTCTTTTGTGAGGTAAGCTTGCAGGAGGCAGAAGATTTGTTGTTGGTGCAACGTAAAATCCTGAAACAAATTCAGGTAACTTGTCAGGTGCGGTTGAAGGACTTTTTCAATTCAGCAGGATGAATATCGATATCAATTGTGATATGGGCGAAGGAATGCCAACTGATGCAGCACTCATGCCATTCATCAGCAGTGCAAACATCGCATGTGGCTATCATGCCGGTAATCATGACATAATGCGAAAGACAGTCGAGCTCTGTCTCAGGCATAACGTGGCAATTGGAGCTCACCCGGGTTTTGATGACAGGAAAAATTTTGGAAGAACTTCTGTGCAGTTATCCTCATCCGAACTTTATGATCTGGTCACCAGTCAACTTCATGCATTGAATAAAATCTGCAAAGAATCAGATGCAGCGCTTCATCATGTGAAACCACACGGAGCAATGTATAACATGGCAGCAAAAGATCCCGGGATGAGCAATACCCTCGCAAAAGCGGTGGTTGATTTCAATCCCAGACTTATCTACTTCGGCCTGAGTGGCAGCTATATGATTTCAGAAGCCAAGAAGGTCGGATTGAAAACAGCCCATGAAGTCTTTGCTGACCGCACCTATCAACCCAATGGTTCACTAACCCCCCGAACAAACGAACACGCCTTAATTCAGGATGAAAACGAAATGCTAAAGCAGGTCTTGCTGATGATCAAACAAAATAGAGTAGTGGCAACGGATAAATCAATACTCCCGATTCAGGCAGAAACCATTTGTATTCATGGCGATGGAGAACATGCATTACAATTTGCAGGTGCCATTTACAATCAACTGCGTCAGGAAGGAGTTACCGTTCAACCAATAAAGGCATAGTGAAATCTTCTGCAAAACAATCGGCAATTTTAGGCGCTGCATTTCTGATGGCAACATCGGCCATTGGCCCTGGTTTCTTAACCCAAACGACTGTCTTCACATCACAGCTTTTAACAAGTTTTGGATTCGTTATTCTCATTTCCATTCTTCTTGACATCGGTGCGCAATTAAATATCTGGCGTGTGTTAACGATGAGTGAAATGAGGGCACAAGATCTTGCTAATAAACTTTTGCCTGGCCTCGGTCATTTTCTGGCATCACTGATTGTACTCGGTGGACTTGCCTTTAACATTGCCAACATGGCGGGTTGTGGGCTCGGGGTTAATGTTCTCACAGGAATCAATGTGGAATCAGCAGCATTGATTAGTTGTGGTGCCGCACTGGCGTTGTTCTGGATAAAAGAATTTGGAAGCGCCATGGATATGTTTGCAAAAGTGCTTGGCTTCATCATGATTGGCCTGACAATTTTTGTTGCAATCAGTTCAAACCCACCAGTGCTCGAAACTGTTCGCAGAACCTTTGTTCCGGAAAAAATTAATGTAATGACCATCGTTACATTGGTAGGAGGGACCGTAGGTGGATATATCAGTTTTGCGGGAGCACACCGTTTACTGGATGCAGGAATCAAAGGACAGGAAAATTTACCCCAAATTAATCGCAGTGCAGTGAGTGGAATTGTGATCACAGGAATCATGCGTACTGTTTTGTTTCTGGCGGCATTAGGTGTTGTTGTGGGTGGAGGAATTTTAGGCGATAAAAATCCAGCAGCTGCAGTATTTCAAATTGCTGCAGGCGACATGGGCTATAAATTTTTTGGTGTGGTGATGTGGAGCGCGGCCATAACTTCGGTTGTGGGATGCGCTTATACATCGGTTTCGTTTCTGCGAACGCTTCATCCGCTTATCGAAAAATATCAGCGACATATTATTTCTGCGTTTATCATTATTTCTACAGTAGGATTTCTCCTGCTTGGAAACCCCGTCAAACTTTTACTGGCAGCGGGAACGATTAATGGATTTATTTTACCGGTTGCTCTTATGGTAATAATAAT
>DASTYM010000207.1:0-9882 GCA_035764995.1 Cyclobacteriaceae bacterium
GTTTTTAATAATTTTTGTGGATCACCAGAATCTGAAATTACCCCATTCTCTAGTATGTAAATTCGATTAACACCTCTAATAGCTTGTATTCGGTGAGTAACAAAGATTATACCCATTTTTGTTTTTAAACTCTGAAGTAAATCCAATACAAATCTCTCGGTTCCTCTATCCATGGCTGATGTTGCTTCATCAAGCAATAAAAGTAACGGTTCATTATATAAAGCCCTTGCCAAAGCCACCAATTGCCGTTGACCACCAGACAAATTAATTCCTTCTTCACCGACCAGGGTCGCATATCCTTGGGGTAGTTTTGAAAAATATTTCCCGAATCCATAATACTCGGACAATTCTATTGCCCTCTCCCGGTCTTCCTTTGAGTCACTCAAACATAGATTAAAAATTAGGTCTTCATTAAAAATCTTAATGTCCTGAGGTACGTAACCTACGGCATTCCGCCAATTCGGAGTAGCAATTTTATCCCATGGTACGCCATTAACCTCAAAATCTCCGCTTTCAGGCAAGTAGAACTTTTGCAGAATTTGCATCAAGGTACTTTTTCCGGAACCGCTTTCTCCAATGAGTGCAACAATTTCCCCTCTCTTAACCTCAAATGAAACGCTCCTTATCAATTGCAATTGACCAGCAAAACGGAATGAAATATTCTGAGCTTTAAGAACATCAATCCTACTCAAGGCAATTTCGTTATCATCTGGACCATGTGCATATTCAGGTTTTAAGCTCACAAATTCGAATATTCGTTCAAAAACAATTTTAGCTTCTTGAAATTGAATATTGGCAAATGATAGTCGCATAATTGCTGGAATTAACAAACTTGTCAACGAGACAATTGCAACCAGTTCACCGATTTTAATACTCTTGTTAAAAACAATGAATGATCCAATCAATAAGACCACAGCAGTAAAACTCACACCAACAATTTCGGAGACTAAAGAAAATCGTATTGACAGTTTACCGAGCTTAAAAAAACTATCTTGGAATTTTTCATAGACGCGTTCGTTCAGCTTTTCAAAAAAACCAATCCGATTAGAGCCCTTTATAGAAGATATACCTTGAAAAGTATCAATGTAATGACCTTCAACAAACGCATAACTACTGATCGATTTCTTCTGAGCAGCAGTAATTGAGTCAGTAAATTTGTAGGCTATTAAAAAATAAATTGGGACAAACGTTGACGTTATAAGACCAATGGCTAATGAATAGCTAAATACGAGCCCAATCGAGGAAAAAACCAAAAAAAAATCCACTAAAGTACTCGCAATTAGGATGTTGATTGCAACTTGAATCTTTCTAGTATCATTTATTCTAGACACTAGTTCACCAGTCTTCCTAGTGTCGAAAAATAATTTCGGCAATCGTAAAATACGATTGTAGAACTTTCGAGTGAGCCTTTCATTGAAAGCTTTATTTTGTTTAAGCACAATTAACCCCCTTAAAAAAATTAAACCGGATCTTAAAAGAAGTAATAGCGCTAAATATCCTATTCCAATTAATAATTTCAGTTTATCAAAAGTTGGTAATATATCATCAATTAGTCTTTGTGTGAAAAAAGCCGTGGACAATCCTAATAGGGATATAACAATCCCAATCGCAAGTATTGATAAAAGGCTTTTAAGATCATTCTTTATTAGTTTAGTAACCCACTTCTTTTTTTCTAAAGTAATTTCATTACTTTTTACAAATTGATTATTTGGCACTAACCTAAGAAGCGCTTTTGAGTTCCAAATCCTTTCTAGGTCATCAGGATTGTGCTCCACAAGCCCCAATGCGGGGTCTCCAATCGTTATCTTTCCATTATTAAACTGGTAGAAAACAACATAGTGCTCCATTTTTCCGTCAATGAGTACATGAAGTATGGCAGGTCCAGAAATTGCTTTTAAATCTTCAACGCTGTTTGCCTCAAAACCCTCAACTTCAAACCCCACTGCTTTGGCTGCCTGATAAAGTCCAAGAAGACTTGTCCCTTGTTTTGATGTGCCACTTAGCTCCCTCAACTTTTCCAAGGAAAACTCGCCACCATAGTACTTAATTACTGAAGCCAAACAGGCTACTCCGCAGTCAGATTGACCTTGTTGTCGTTCAATTTTTAATTTTGGCATTAATTAAGGATTTGTGTCCCTAGTAAATGATGAACTTTCTTGTAAAAAATGTTAAGATAATTACAGTAAGGAGGGAAAAGATAAACCAAACCGTGGATAAAAAATTAAAATAATGTAGCGTAAACAAAATCATAACAACTAAAAAATGAAAGAGCCCAAATCCATAGAGCTTCTTCTTTTTTTGCATCCATCTCTCCTTCTCAACTTCGAAAGGATCTTCAATGATACGCTCCTTATTTAGTTTACTATCAAGTTTCATAGTCTAAATATTTATAAAACAAATAAGGCCAATGGCTGCTCCAAGATAGACTTCTGCTGGCTTATGTTCGTTTAAATATAATCTTGATGACATTACCAATCCTGCAATAAATATTGATACACATAGCAACACAATTAAGCTTCCATCAGTATTCAAAATAAAAAATAGCTTAACAGAAGCCCATACGGATACACTATGAATACTAACCCTAATAAAGTTAGTAATTAATATTATCAAAAAAGTAATGACCGCCAGATTAAAAATAATCATTCGAGTCAAGCCCGTTAATGCATTTCCGTTCGCAATCACGGCTACGAATTGAATTATTAAAATGGAAGAAAGAACAATTATTCTTTCGCGAACACTTTCTACATAAATTGAAGAAATCAGCCCCATCAATTTAAAGACACTTACTACCAAAAGGGGAATAATTAATGTAAGTATAGTTACGTTGTATAAATCTCTCTTTGAAAGAAAGAAATATCCAAAATCGCCTGAACCAAAAATGGATAAACAGGTCAGTGCGGGAATTAATATAGGATGAAAAACGAATGTAACAATCCTTGCAGCTAATGTCATTTCAATTCTTTACGTAACCTGGCTACCGGAATGTTGAGTTGCTCACGGTATTTCGCAACGGTGCGTCTGGCGATATTATAACCCTTCTCATTTAAAATCGTTTCGAGCTTATCGTCTGAGAATGGCTTGTTCTTATCCTCCCCTTCAATAATGTCTTTGATGATTTGCTTCACCTCTCTGCTGCTTACCTCCTCGCCAGAATCCGTAGAAATACCTTCAGAGAAAAAATATTTTAATGGGAAAATCCCAAAATCAGTTTGCACAGCTTTACTGCTTGCAACCCGCGATACGGTGGAGATATCCATGTTGATCATGCCCGCGATATCTTTCAGGATCATAGGTTTCAATTTAGTCTCGTCACCTTCCTGGAAGAACTCATACTGAAAATCAACAATGGCCTTCATCGTTCTCAGCAATGTTTGCTGCCGCTGCTTAATCGCATCAATAAACCATTTGGCGGCATCCAGCTTTTGCTTGACAAATGTTACAGCTTCTTTCAGTTTTTTATCTTTCTTATCACCCTTGTCGTATGCCTTAAACATTTCTGTGTAAGACTTACTGATTCGTAACTCAGGGGCATTTTTGGAATTAAGCGCCAGCTCAAGTTTTCCGTTGTTATTGGTCAGAATAAAATCAGGCATGATGTATTGATTCTTTACCATGCCCGTTGAACTACCACTACCGGGTTTTGGATTGAGTTTTACAATCAGCTCCATGGCATCGCGAACAAACTCTTCATCCTCGGTACCAAGTTTCTTCTGGATTTTCTGATAGTGTTTTTTGGTGAACTCATCAAAGCATTCTTCAATGATTTTTTTTGCAACTGCCACATCAATATCGTGGCCGTTATCCATTCGTTCAAGTTGCAGCAACAAGCACTCCTGCAAGTTGCGGGCAGCTATGCCGGCAGGATCAAATGATTGAATCTTCTTTAGGATAGACTCAACTTCTTCAACTGTTGTATCAATAGCTTGTGAAAAGGCCATGTCATTCACAATAGCCTCCAATTCCCTTCTGATATAGCCATCAGCCTCAATGCTACCAATCAATTGCTTCCCGATAGCATACTGGTGATCATTCAAGCCCAAATATCCCAATTGAGACATAAGTTGCTCATGCAAGCTTGTGGCCATGGGTATGGGCATTTCACGGTCTTCCTCATCGCCATTGCTGTCGCTCTGCATTTTATAGCCGATCGAGTCGTCCTCACCGAGGTAGTCATTTAAGTCTACATCGTCATTTTTTTCTGTTTCGGCAGTCTCAAATTCCTCCTCCTGCTCGCTCTTTTCTTCAGGCTGTTCGTCCTCTCCTTCCTCCAGGGCTGGGTTTATTTCAAGCTCCTCTTCAATACGGCTCTCAAGCTCAGCGGTAGGCACCTGCAGGAGCTTAATAAATTGTATTTGCTGGGGTGACAGCTTTTGTTGTAATGATTGGCTTAGCCCGAGTCTCTGCATCGTCTGTTTCCTTCAACTTAGGTTACAAAGTTATCATTTCGGCCTTCCCCTAAAAATCAACAGCTTCTAAAAAGTCTTTTGATAAAACTTACAAAATGACGTTTTTTGCGACTTCTTTCCGGTAATCACTATTCATTAAATATTATCTGGAAAAAGGCGCTGAATAAGGTACTATGACAATTAACCATCATAGGTTAATTTTTATGAATTATGAGAAGGACTAAGATTAAAGAATTACTAGCTATTGCACCCACCGGCCAACAGGTTGCCATTCAGGGATGGGTTCGTACGTTTCGTAACAACCAATTTATTTCGTTAAATGACGGATCAACTATACAGAACGTTCAGGCAGTAGTTGACTTCACAAAAACAGATGAGGCGCTTTTAAAACGCATAACAACCGGTGCCTGCCTTTCAATAACAGGTGACCTGGTAGCATCCCCTGCCAAGGGTCAACCTGTTGAAGTTAAAGTTTCAACCCTTGAAATTCTGGGCGATTGCGATGCGGAAAAATATCCGCTCCAACCCAAGAAGCACTCGCTTGAGTTCCTGAGAGAGATTTCGCACTTACGCGCCCGTACGAATACGTTCGGAGCTGTGATGCGCGTTCGTCATGCCATGGCGTTTGCAGTTCATAAGTTCTTCAATGATCGCGGATTCGTTTATACGCATACACCCATCATCACCGGTTCAGATGCTGAAGGTGCTGGTGCAATGTTTAAAGTAACCACGCTTGACCTCAATAAACTTCCCCGTGATGAGAAGGGCCATGTGGATCACAAAGATGATTTCTTCGGTCGCGAAACAAATCTTACTGTCTCAGGGCAGCTTGAAGGAGAAACATATGCATTGGGGCTCGGAGAGATATACACATTCGGACCAACCTTTCGTGCAGAGAATTCCAATACCACTCGCCACCTCGCAGAGTTCTGGATGATAGAGCCTGAAATGGCTTTCTATGAATTGAAGGATAACATGGAGTTGGCCGAAGCCTTCCTGAAATATCTTTGCAAATATGCCCTTGACAATTGTGCCGATGATCTTGATTTCCTGAACAAGCGTGCACAGGAAGAAGAAATGACGAAGCCGCAAGATCAACGCAGTGAGTTAGGATTAATTGACAGGTTGAAATTTATTGTTGATAATGACTTCCAGCGTTTGACGTATACAGAGGCTATCGACATTCTTAAAAATTCAAATCCGAACAAGAAGAAAAAATTTCAGTATCTCATTGAAGAGTGGGGTGTTGATTTGCAATCGGAACACGAACGGTTTCTGGTTGAAAAACATTTTAAAAAACCCGTTATTCTTTACAACTACCCGGCTGCCATCAAAGCATTTTACATGCGCCAGAATGAAGATGGAAAAACAGTTGGCGCTATGGATGTGTTATTCCCCGGCATTGGTGAAATCATTGGTGGTTCGCAACGTGAAGAACGTTACGATCGTTTATTGAAACGCGTTCATGAATTGGGTCTGCCCGAAAAAGAATTGTGGTGGTACCTTGAATTACGGAAATTTGGTTCAGCTCCTCACAGCGGCTTTGGACTAGGCTTTGAACGCCTCATACTTTTCGTGACAGGAATGACCAACATTCGTGATGTGATTCCTTTCCCACGTTATCCTGGAAGTGCGGAGTTTTAGTCGATAGTCCTTAATCCTTAGCCATTAGTCATTGGTCATTAGTATTTAGCAAGTACTTAACGTTCATTACTCAAGACTAAGGACTAAATACTATTATCTATTTGCTTTTGAACGCCAACAACGGAATGTTAGTTTGAAATGCCATCTCTTTAGTCATGCTTCTGTTAAAGAGCTTTTCGTAAAAGTTTCTCTTGTGTGTGAACATGATAACCAGGTCGGCTTTCAACGCTTGAACGAATGATTCAATAGCAGGCTCAATCTTTTTTGATTTATCAATTTTTACCGTGCTTTTCCGGTAATCGACTTTTTTAAGAACTTTCTTAACTATCACCTCCAGGTTTTCTGCGTCTTTAAGCTTTTCAACCACGTGAAAGACATGGAGGGTCGAATCAAAAATCTTTAAGTAAGGAAGCATACCTCTCACTTCACGCTCAAAGTGTTTCAGGTCGGTTGCGTACACAACATTTTTAAAAGTTTTGAACTCTGCATTGCCTGGAACCGCTAAAACGGGAATCGGGCTTTCTTCTAACACAGAGACCGTATTGCTTCCCAATACATATTTGGAAACCCCGGAGGCTCCGCGCGTACCCATCACAATCAGATCGAATTTATTTTTCTTCACAAACGCTTTCAACACCTTACCAAACGATTCGCCCTTTTCAATTTTATTTATAATCAGGTTATCCGTTTTGTTAAGTTTTTGGGCGTCTTTAATTATTGGGGCAAAATCGAGCTCGGCCTGAGCAACCAATTCCATTTCTACTTTCTTGATCCTGACGCTCATATCTCCCCGTACAGGAACAATTCCGGAAATCACATGAAGCAGGGTAACACGGCCATCAAACTTGTTCGCGACTTTGATCGCATAGTTAATGGCAACTTTAGACAGGTCTGAAAAATCGGTTGGGACAAGGATGTTAACCATAGCTCGCAGGATTAGAATGCTAAAGTTAGACGGTTATTGGAAACTGCAATGCGGTTACTGGTGAAATTTTAAGCCCGGATGGTAATCAGTAATCGGTGATCGGTAAGCAGTCTTAGATGTATACCTAAAATACCGATTACTGATTACCGATCACTGATTACCGATTCAACGGTCTTTTATCCGAAACATGAACTTCAGGCCAGACCAAACATCATCAATGGCACAAACCTTCACATCTACAAGGCCATTTTTCAAACCAAACTCCCGGATGATGTTCTCGTCCAGATCGGTGGGAACTCTAGAGGCCTTTTTGGGCCACGAGATCCACATCATGCCCTCTTTCTTTAATTGCTTTTTGCTGCGGATGAACTCCTTACTGAAAGTCTTTTGATCTTTTACAAAAAGGTGGATAAAGTCGACTTCATCTGAGAGCTTGGTCTTTACTTTGACATTTGGTGGAAGCGGGCTGATCCAGTCAAAGTACAAGTCAGGTGGTTGCAGAATGAAGAGTGAAAGTCCTTCTTTGATCCCAAGTTTCTTTTGCAGCGGTGTTCCAGAATAGCCAGCCATAGTTCAATATAAAAAAAGAAGTCCTGACGATAACCGCCAGGACAACTTTTAAGGGTATAGAGTTTTATTGAGGAGGTCTACTTATTGGACATTTTTTCCATCTCCTTATCAAAAGTCTCCTTGAATTTCTCATAATCGTAATCGATTTTGAGGCGCTGATCTTTTGAAAGGTTCTCAGTATATTTCGCAACGATATCACTTGCAGAAAGTTCGATCGCTACATAGGTTTTGAAAGCCCCCTTACCTCCGTCTGTTTGAACCTGCTTCTCACAGATCATTTTAATTCCAGACAGTGTTTGATTAACAATCGTTCTGTTCAATTGTTCAAAACGCTCTTCGAGGTCTTCCTTATTATTGAACTCGCGAGAGTTTACATAGTTATCAGTAACTGTTTTAACAGTAGACTCGATAGATGCGGCTAATTCCGCACGCGCATTATCCATCGCTTTCTTTTTGGAAACTACCAGGTCAGCGCTTTCGCCAAGAGAATTTGCGCGGAAGAAATTCTTATTGGTAAAGTAATCCGGACCGGAGCAAGGAATGTTCACTTCAGTTTCACCCTTAGGCAATTTCTCTGTTTTCTTACAGCTGAACATAACTGCACCAGCCAATGCAAACAGGAAGAAGGAAGAGTACGTCAATTTTTTCATATTCAAGCTATTTTGGTTATGTAAGTTACTCTGTTACAATTTTAAGACCAATTTTATCGGTCTGATTTAAACTTATTGAAGGACGTTATTCAAAAGCTCACTTAATTGCTCTTTTTCAAGCATTTCAAGGGCTTTGTTGTATGCATCCTGGCTTGATTTATCATAGTCTAAACCGTATCCTTTAACACGATCAAGCGTGGTTGCATAGATTTCTTTACCCTCGCGAAGGGCGGTTACTTTGATGACACCCGTTAAATACGTCACATAAATACTCCCCGAAACCGAACCCTTTTCAGAATCTGCCAATACATCAAACCATAAATCAGCGTCCTCCCGCTTGTCGGTAAATTCAAATCCGGAACTCGCTAACAGATTTTTTAATCGATTACTGATTTGCGCATTGCTTTTGTTCAGTCCAAAACTCTTTTCATCGGCAGTCATGAATGCAATTGGTCGCTGAACTTTTAATACAATTTGCGAAGTAGGGCCATGCAATTGCTTAGAAACCAAGCTGTACACAGGTGAGTTTCCTGAGCCGCTAATCGCATCAATATTTAATTTTACACCAACAGTCTGCTCTAATTCGCGTGATGTGATTTTATTGATCAGAATTTTCGCAATGCCTTCTTCATTGGTTTTATACTCGGGAAATACATCGCCTTTTCCCTTTTCAAAAGACGCCAACAACGGTAGCAATACTGCGGGATTGCTTGAATCCTTATACCATGCTTTAGCATTTACCGTTTGTGCATTCATGTTAAGCCTACGGTTAATGGTGATTTCGGAGGGTTCAACTTTCAATTGAATTTTATCAAGCAAACCCTGAATGGAAGCATAAATTTCATTCACCAGCAGAATATCCTTTCCGTTTACGGTAACAGCGATCGCCTCTCCTAAATATTTCTCAATGCTTCTGAAAGCCTGAAAATAAAATCCAAGTGCCTGTAATCTTTCACCTTCAGCATCTGCTTTCTGCGCTTTCTCGAGGTAATCCGTTGCAAGAATTACAGCATTGCGTTTTTGTTCTTCTTTAATTTGACGATAGCGTGAAATTGAAAGTCGATAGTATACCCAATAATTCCCTCCATCTTCCCAGGCACCAGCCTGCTCAAATTCTTCAATTTCATCAGCGGCTGTTGTCTTAATGATTTGCTCGTATTGCTCACGAACTTTAGAATTGTCTTCAAACGTGCTTAATACCGAAGAGCTGGAAACATTCACTTTTATTTCAGAGACAAGATCTTCCAAGGCAGATTTTTTAGCCTCTTGCACATAGTTATTGTTACCCAATTTAGTACTGTGGCCGATACCTGTATAATAGCCGGGTTGCGATGGTTTTGCCGAAAGCCAGGCAGGTTTTGCATTGTCAGTTTGTTGAACTTTAGGGCTGCAGGCTATCAGAACAAGCAGAAAAAGGGTAAAAATACGATTCACAAAATTTGGTTAGGATTCATGCGTTTTAAACGTAAATACCACTACCGTGCCAATTTTACACGATAACAAAGCTAATGTAAATGTGGAAGGTATGAAAAGATCATGGTTGGGATTGGCCTCAAGCTACAAGCCTCAAGCCCCAAGCTTTTAGTTGTTACCCAAAACAAGCTTGCAGCTTGAGGCCTGTGGCTTACGGCCTTTTGCCGCGCCAAATAGAATCAACGTAATCCCGAAATCAGCTGAATCATAG
>DASTYM010000208.1:0-13193 GCA_035764995.1 Cyclobacteriaceae bacterium
TTATCGGAGGCAATGTATGTCCACGGACCTTCCAATTTTAAAGAAGAGTACCATCTGCCGGATAACAGCACATAAAAGTTCTGGTTGTCCATACTTTTAAAAATGTCATTCTCAGAGTTGGAAACATAAAGCAAATTGGTATCGCTTATATTGGCATAATTAGCTTCACCGTTTGATTGAATGAGTTCAGCTGGTACTGTGCTGACCAAAATTGCCGGAGGGCCACCTTCCGTTTTTTGAGTTTTTTCGTTCTGCTGTTTCTTTAATTGCTGATCGAGCGCTGCAATTGATTTTGGCAGCGTTGTAATGTTTTGATAGCCCTGCTTCAAATCCGTAGAAGCATACCAGTACTGACCGCCATAGAGATAAAACTTTTTATCATCGGGATTTTCAACAATCAGGAAAGGGGAATTAATCACACGCTTCATTTTTAAATCCTTATCGTCCTGAAGCTTGGGTTCGCCATCCATCATCACCAAAGTGGTTAGTTGTGACGCGTACAAAATAGTTGGAGGATCGTTTTTGAGATCTTCACTGATGTAGGCTTTTTCATCTTCGATGGTGGAAACGAGTTCATCTAACGATCCCGATAAATGCCACGATAAAATCTCGGACTCCAGTAATTTTTTGAGTTTGCTGATTTTGGTTGTGTCTGTTATGCCCGGAAGTTTTACATCATGAACGTGAATGCTTTCAAGTGCGACAGTCCGTTCATCCCGATTGGTTGACACTGTGGCGGTGTACCAGAAAACACCAAAGATCAGATCACTTTCAGGCTTTTCCTGTGCCGAAAATGCTGCACGGCCATCCAGTTTATTTCCATTCATGGATTCGGGCTGCGGCTGATATACGTTGATTACAGTTCCATTTTTTGCTTTGATTTCTTTGGGCCATTGTGCAAAAGCTGCAAGTGATAGAAATGCCAATAAGACTGTAAATGAAATTTTCTTTTTCACGGTATCAAGTTTGTGTTAAAAGGTAAGTTACTAGTTGATAGAAGGTACAATTTTTAAAATGCTTCTCCAATTCGGAAATATAATCCGTAATCATTTTTTCCAACAGCGGCATCAAAACCAATATTAATGCCAATGTCCGGAATCATCATGAATCGTATTCCAGCTCCTGCGGATGGTAGAAAATCATTAACAGGCTCTCCTTTATTTACCGGAACAGCCGCTCCCGCAAAAAATACGCTGCCCCATTTTTTATGAAAATTCCAGCGGTACTCACCTTGCACAGAGTATACCTGGTCGCCACGATATTCTCCTTTGCTGTAACCGCGCAATACATTGCCTCCAACAATGGTTTGTGCTTCAAAGGGAACCTCGCCCAATGCAGTGTTGAGCGAAGCTTTAAATGCAAATACTTTACCAGTCGTTTTATGAAAGTAGCGACTGGCATCCAGGTCCATTTTGGTGTATTCAGAGGCACTTCCAAAAGCTTCATCGAATCGATTGAAACGCGCGTTCGAATACCATCCAATGGATGGGTTGTTTGTGTTGTCACGTGAATCGAAAGTAAATGGAATTCCCAACGCTATGTAATTGTTCACAGGCACTTCCGCCTCATTGGTGTCAAACGAAGTTTCGACCCGGAAAAAAGTGAAAGCTGCTCCCGCGTAAAACCTGCCGTAAACCCTGACGAGTTGTTCTCCATAGAAAAAATCAAGTAAGGTCGAGTAGCTGATGAACGACCCTGACACCCCGAAGTTTTCATTGTAGTACTGAAAATTTTGGTTCCCTGTACCAACAGCAACCACCGTTCGAAAGAGATCCTTTGCATAATACAATTTTGCAAACCCAAACCCGAACCATGTTTTGTTGGTTGTGTATATTCCACCGGCACCACTACATGAAGCCGGTGAAACTGTATCGCGTTTATTGATTGGAAAATAGAGAGCAGCGAATCCTCCAAAAATGCCACCATAACTTTTATTGTAAGTAATAATAGGAACTGCGGCTATTTTTGGTTTTTCAATGTGCTTATCGAACTGTGCATGAGCCTGCACCGCTGTTAAAAGCAAAACAATGATCAGGGAATTTAAAAAATTTAGATCCATCCAACACTAAGCCGGTATGTCCAACGAAAAATCCTTGATGGCAATGTTATCCATGCCCTTGCTGTCAAACGGATACTCGATCATGGTTTGAAAATTATTGAGTGTTACCAACACCAGACTGGTAAAGCCAAGGAGAACATGAATGAGCACGGGAGACAAAACTCCATCTAAATTGTATAAGACTATAGGAGCCTGAACAGCAGGGAAAATAATAATAAAAAAGGTGCTGTAAAACCGCACACCTGCCATGGTACGATGACCGACCAGGCTAAGCAGATAGACAGAACTTTCGGTTACGTCACGCAAGTACCGAACTATCCTCAATGCATTGCGCTTGGAAATTTCTTCGCGATTGGTTTCTACGAATGCGAAAAGTTCATTTAGTATGCCTTGTAAGTTACCATACCCTGCAATGCGGTATTCAAGCTGTTGCAGGAGTTGATTGACAACATTCTTCAATAAAATTGTTGACTGCTTCTTTTTCTCAGTTGGTAAATCTTCAGCAATCTGAAAAGAGTAGTGAAGAGCCATGGCACCCCCTTTAAATAAACTGAAATATTCCAAGGCACGGTCTCTGCGCTTGAAAGCTGATTGCATAGAAAAATGCAACGGGAATACAATGCAAATACCAAATAGCAAAAGGTCAAGGTGAAATTTTATTCCGTAAGAAATTGCCACGAAGGCTGCAACCTGCGAGATGCCGATTGCTAAAAAAGTTCGTACATTGAAGTAATAAAGAAGCTTCATATGATGCGTTCTAAAATCAGGTTGGTAATCATTTTTACGCTCCTCTCTTCCCGTGCCTTCTCGCAAGAAGTAGTTCTTTTCAAATCAACCGAACCAATCAGCTTACGTGCAACAGGCTCAATCAAATCTATCAAAAAGAATTCAAATGACTCTACATTGGTAGCCGGAAAGTTTGAATATCAACATGGTGATGAATGGATCACGGTTCCGGTCTCGACCCGTGTTCGTGGAAATTTCAGATTAAAGAATTGCTATTTCCCACCACTCAAATTAAAGTTCAAAAAGCAACAGGCAGCCTCTACCGTCTTTGAAGGCAACAAGTCGCTGAAACTGGTTATGCCCTGTAAAAATACTTCTGATAAGGATAAGTTGATCAGAAGGGAGTATTTGTGTTATAAGTTTTACCAGGCCTTGTCCCCTTATTATTTTAATACACGGCTTGCGACTTTCGAGTTAACGGAAGTGTCGCGCAAGAAACCACGAACCTACACGATGCTTACTTTTTTTGTGGAGGATAATTCACTGGTAGCAAAGAGAACCGGAGGGGTTGTAACGGAAGTAAAGGGAGTTGGCCCTGGTGCTTTTGAAGAAAAGCAGTCTGTCCGAAATGATTTTTTTCAGTTCATGATTGGTAATGCAGATTGGTCGGCCGTGTACCAACACAACAGCAATACCCTTGTTGTCAATAAAAAGTTAATTCCCTTGTCGTATGACTTCGACATGTCAGGATTTGTAAATGCAGCGTATGCACAAGCTAAACCAACGGAACTTGGAACAGGTGATGTCCGTGAGCGCGTGTACAGAGGCTTTTGCAAGTCGAAACCTGTTATGCAGGAGGTTAGAGAAGAATTTCTGCAAAAGGAAAGTTTACTTTATTCCATCATTGATCAGCACGCTGAGCACTTCAGGGATTACGACATGAGGGACATGAAGGGTTATCTGAAAAGCTTTTTTGATATTCTTAGAAAAGACCATTCGTTCCAGCAGTCAATTGTGGAGCAATGCCGGACGAAATAAAATTTAACGGGTAATACTTATTTGATCGATTACTTTTCCGGTCAGATCAATCTGTTTCAGCGTAAGCAATTTTTTATCCGTTTCAATCAGCGTGAAGGAATGCCTGTCTGATATTAGTTTTTTAGTGAACGGCACCCAATTCCCTGGCACGTCATGTTTCCACAATTCCGGTTTCTGACTAAGATTGGGATCGTACAAACCACCACCGCCTGCACCTGTTACGATGTAAATTATTCCTTTTGGTTTGGTTATGGTTTCTCCATTATATAGGGTATCCAGTGTAAATGTGCCATTCACTCTTCCTTCAGGAGAAATCATATACCGGTCTCCAGTCGCATTTTTTGCCGGTAAAAAAGTCAGCGGGACACTTCGCTGATAATTGTGAACATGACCGGTTAGCACAAGATTAACCTGAAGCTTCTCAAATACGGGCGCCAGCAATCGCATGAGTTGAAAATCATAATGCGCTTTACTTGAATTAAAACCCGGATGATGGAACACTACGATTTTCCAATCGGCTTTACTGTTTCCGATATCACGATTCAGCCAGTCCACAAGAGCAGGATCTAATGGGTTGACGTACTCATTCGCATCCAGACAGATGAAATGAACATTGCCATAATCAAAGGAAAAATTCGAAATCCGCGGAAAGCGTGGCTTTGTGTTTTTATTAAATGCTTTCACGAGTGAGGAGCTTCCACGAATAGCTGGAGGATTTTGAGCAACCGGTCCATTCAAAGGTAAATCGCTGTAGTAGAAATATGCGAATGCGCCTGGCGCTTCATTCAGACTGTCGATACGCACATCGTGATTGCCCAGTACCATATAAAATGGAATGCTGTTCATCAAAGCAGCTCCTTTAGCTGGTCCATTGGATTGTGGTAAATAGTAAGGAAAGACATTCTTCCTGTAATCTTCCTCCAGGCCGTTTTGGTAGGCATTGTCGCCTGTGGTAATTACAAATTGAGGTTTCTTTTCTGCGATGCGGTATGCGATGGCTGCTTGTTGTGTTGTACCTGCTCCAAAATCACCCAGCACAGCAAAGCGTGTAAATGGTTTTTTCGTGCGGGTATGAAATGAATCGCGGGCAATCAGGTTATTATTTTGATGTACTTCATAATGATAGAGAGTATCAAATTGAAGTTTATTCAATGTGGCACGGTATAAGTACGAAGTTTTGCCTTTTAGTTTTAACTGCACGTATGAACTTTTTACACTCTCTTTATCCGGGGATCCATGCAGGTTGTATGTGACTTTAAAATTTGAAGGGATACTATCCGTTTGCCAGATCAGTACTTTTTGTTCTTTGGATAGTGTTGGAGTATTTCCTGGCTGAAGGTACGGCCGGACAACTATTTGCTGGGCGTTTAGATTTTGTGAAAGAAAAATTATACCCGCAATTGAAGCGAAAATCAATATGTATTTCACAGTAGGAAATTCTAATTTGAAATCAGAATTTACCGAGCATCCTTAAAATAAAAAAATCTGTCTTTGAAGGCAGATTTTTTATAACTGGCTCTTGTTCAATTTTATTTCTTGAGTGTTCTCATATAACTAACAACTGCCCAAAGTTCTTCGCTATCAGGAATTTTCTTCTTGAAAGAAGGCATCTCATCACGTCCTTCTGACATCTTGTAAAACAGTTCACCATCGCTTTGCTTTTGCACGGCAGCTGTTGACATATCCTCCATTGGAGTTTCTAATTGAGCAGCTTTGCTTCCATCACCTGCTCCGGTTTTACCGTGGCACACAGCGCAATGTTTACTCCACAACTCTTTACCGATCTTTAACATTTCGGCATCGCCTGCGACTGGGTTTTTCATCTTTGCATTTTTTTCAGGCACCGCCCAGGGCTTAGCCTGATAATACGTGAATGAATACATGATGCTGCTCAAGAGAACTAATCCGATCAAATAAAACTTTGTTTTCATAAGATAAAATTGTTTAAAGGACTATTTATTTAGTTTCATTACCGGGGGCTTGCCTTTCCAAGTTTAACAATACGAGTAAGTTGATAAACCAGGTAAAAGATAATTCCCCATACACCAGCGATGATCAAGTTAGGAAAAATTAGTAACCAAAGTGGAGTTTTATCACGAGTAGCCCACAAAGTTCTTTTTGAAAAGCTATTATCCTTTACAAGTGGTATGCCCCATTTTGCAGACTTTGCAGCTACCAAACTTCCGTACACTTCGTGATCATCAATTTTCGCGCCAATGATGATATCACCCTTGGTATCGCCTGGAAGATTCAATGTATATTCAGCTGATACTTCTCCATTTTCATCAGTCGTGAAGGTTTCTTCTTCGGTAGCTGCTAAGTCACTCAGCAACCTTCTGACCACCAATTTAACTTCGGTTTCTGATTGTGCAACCCAACTGGTATCCTGAAAGGCCAATACTTTTGCGTGGATTGTGCGAATACTGTCTGCTTCATCGAGTGATAGTTCAATTTTTGCCTTGGAAATTTCAAGTTCAGTGGATTGATCTTCGAATAGATCGTTTTGTGTAACCGTGCCAATGAATTTGAAGCTTGATAAGGAGTCCCATTGAGCTTTAAGTCGTGTGGGCAGCGTGAGAGACGCAGCACCATGCATGTTTGTTTTTACCCTGCCTAAAAAACCTGATGAGTTTTCGTCACCAAAAAAGAGATTGATCTCAACACCCTCCACGGGTTCAAACTTTCTTTCTTTTTTAGTTTTGGCTGATACTTTTATTAGCGGCAATTCATCGTTCAATTGGTGGTAGGTAAGTGTAAGACTGATCGTGCTTTTTTCTGTTTTGTCTTGTGCGTGCACCAGGGCGATTGTCAGGCACAGCATCATCACAATCAATATGGAATAGTGGAATTTCTTCATGCCTTTTCCTGTTTAGTGTTCTCCATTTCCTCAATTGTTTCATGGATTGGAATAATCGGGAACAATCGGGTAAAAATCGTAATGATGAGTAATGTTCCCGCCAGTGAACCTATGGTGATGGCCCACTCTTCCCATGTTGGAAAATAATGTTTGTAGGAATCGGGTACGTTGTACATGGGAAGGAAAGGACTTAGCATGGTGGGTGTAACAATCAAGTATCGTTTAAACCACGATCCTACCACCACTAAAATCCCCATGATGAAAGCCGGAAATGGTTTTCTTCCTTTCGGAAATAACAAGACCACAACCGGAACAATCATACTCATGATGATGGCTGACCAAAACATAAGAGAGAAATCTCCCAGAAATAAACTATGCAGATGATGTTCCTCAGCTTTTTTCATTTTGAAAGCAGGTACCAGGTATTCATTGATATTGAAATACAAATACACAAGCGCCAGCAACACCACGATCTTGCCCATGTTATTAAAATGTTTTTCCGTGATGTACGCCTCCAGCTTATAAGCTCTGCGAAATACATACATCGCAACCATCACTCCGCCAGCACCCACTAAAAAAGCACCTGAAACGAAATATGCACCGAAATTTGTACTGTCCCACCCGGGGCGATAAGTAGTTGCAAACAACCATGAGGTAACCGTGTGGATGGCCAACGCAACGGGAATGATCATCACCGAAATTATTCGAACAGCATTTTCGCTCATTCGAAATTGTTCGGCAGTGCCTTTCCAGAACCCTCCGATGAATTTGTAAAACTTTTGTCTTGCGCTTCCTTCCTTGCTATTCTTGATTAAGATGGGCAGGTCGGGCAGTAATGGAAAGTAAAGAAATAACACACTGATCGTAAGATAGGTTGTGATCACAATAACATCCCACATGATTGGCGATTGTAATCTTCCGTAAAGGAAGAGATGGGTGAAACGTTCCGGCCGACCCATGTCCACAACAATAATAATAGAGGCAAACAAAATAGCCGACACGGCAATAATTTCTGAAATACGAGTCAATGGTGTTCGCCATGCAACATTGGAAAGACGAAAAATTGCGGTGATGAGGGAACCTACGAGGCTAATCGCAACGAAAAAAACAAAGTTGGAAATATAAATTCCCCACGATGCATAGTCACGCATTCCGGTAACACCCAAACCCAATGTGACTTGCCGGTAGTAACCGTACAAGCCAATCAAACAAAGTACGACCAGTATGGCTGTCCAGATCAAACCACCTTTTCCAAATCTTTGAGGAAGTAAATCGGTAGTTATTGTAGAAGTGTTCGCAGGATGGCTCATGAGTGAACTTCAGGTTTATCTTCATTCTTAAAAGGGAACATGCGATCTACCGGGGGTAAGTAGTAGACACTTGGTTTTGTTCCCAGATCTTCCATTAATCGATATCCGGAACGATCACGGATTAATTCACTGAAACGAAAAGTTTCTGATCCGTTGGTAACAGTATCTTCATTTAAGTCTCCAAAGGAAAATACTCCGTTCGGACAAGCTGAAACGCAATGTGGCAATTCACCTTTCCTCGCCATATCCGGGCAAAAATCACATTTGGAAACCGTTCCGATTTTAGGAGGGCAACTTGTTTCGGATGAATACTGCATCGCCATGACTTCGGGTGGAACTATCGGTTTATCCCAATTGAACACACGGGTAGAATAAGGACAAGCCGCCATACAAAAACGACACCCGATACAACGATCGGCATCGATTCCAACAATTCCATCCATGCGTTTAAATGTGGCATCAACCGGGCAAACCTTTACACATGGCGGATCATCACAGTGCATACAGGTGGTTGGTTGCCAGTAAGGAGCTGTATGTTCAGCGTCCTGCATCGGATATACCTTGATCCAGTTTTGATGATCGCTTACGAAGTGTGCGTGGTTACAAGCCTCCTGACATTTTTTAAGATTGCGACAGCGCGAAAGATCAATCACCATCACAAATTTCTTACCCTCAATGCCCATTCGTTCTGCCATGTTTGTGACGGAAGGAATTTGCTCGGTTGGCTTGAGGTATGCCTTGTCAACCTCAATGATCTCACCGGTGGTTGAAAGAAGCTTAACCATTTCACCGGTAGGTTGCACGTTTTCTTTTTTTGCTTCTGTGGTAAAAGGATCATTTGTGGAACAAGCGGATCCTGCAATACTTGCAGCAAGAGCTGTTGCTCCCTTGAGAAAAATTCTTCTTTTGATCTGTTCTGCCACCGGAACTATTTTTGGAAAATCGGCCATAGGTGTTTTGAGGTTTATTTTTTAATCCAGGTTTGAACATCTTCCTTCGATGCAGCTTTCTTTGCGGTTGGCAACCTATCCAGCTCAATTTCAACCAGCTTGCCATCCTGCGTTAAAAACTTTGCCGTTTTCTTTGTCTCTTCAGGTTCATTTCCCCATTTGAAAAAGGTGGCAACGGCAGCCAGTGATAATCCAGAGAATAAGAATTTTTTTCTTGAAAGATTGCTCATAAGCATTCAGTGTTAGAAGTTCCACAATCTGGTAATGTTGAACCCGATGAACAAATCCTGGTACCACTCGTTAATCGAGTTGGGTTGGTTGTTCACATTATTATATTGCGGCACGATGTAAGGATAATTTGTTATGAAAATCTGGAACTGGTGCGAGCTCGTAGCCATTTCAATACCAGCACTCACATTAAATTGCGGATTGTTATCGGTATGTTCCGTCAGTGGCTGATCATAATTAAGGAGTACAGCAGTAGCTTCTGAAATTTTATACCGAGCTCCGGCCGCAACTGCGAAGTGATCGTTATACATAGTAGGTGCTACTACGTTGAAGTGCGAAACACTCGGAGCAACCTGAACGGAAAGTTTATCATTGAATTTCCGTGCAATAATGATCTGGTGAAAGAATGAAAGCCTGTCAGATGAATTACCGTTTGGCAACTCTTCCTTCTTTTTATCAGTTGAAAGGCCCATGTCTCCAAAATATGTAACGCTCACCGGTATTCTTCCATTTCGGGTTTGTTCCAGGAAACCGTATTTAATATTGAAGTCTTGTATCATACCATTCTTGGTGGATCCAAAGCCAACGGATACTCTTCCTTTAAATGCTCCAAATCCAACTTTGTCCAGCAACACGTATGTAAAACCAAGCCGGATGTTTGCTCCCGAACCATAAATTCCATAGATATCGCTGATGCCATTGTAGATCGTTCCGAATCGGTGGTTCATCATGAACTCAAAGGTTCCCTTCACAGGCACCATTGAAGTTTGGTTATCAATGAGCCAGGTACTTTCCCAGGTTGAGCGTACAGGTTTATTTCCACTGGCATCTATTGCGACTGAATCTTCCTGTGCAAATGCTGAGAATGTAAGGAATAAAAACCCTGCCGTGGATATTGTGCGTAAGATCTTGCTCTGTATTGTTTTTAAATTTTTCATATTGATCTATTTAAAAAGCCTTTAATTGTTTTTAGCGCCTTCAGTTATCCACGCCAGAATTATTTTTTTATCATTTTCACTCAGGGGTGCGCGTCCTGATGGCATTCCGCCTCCATTGACTGACAGGTACAAAATGCTATTCGCAGGATCAATCGTGTTAACATAGCCTCCAGAAATTAACTCATCATATGCGATTTCCGGAGTTAAACCCGGATCATGACTTGGTATAGCATCATGGCAACCGGACATGTTGCAGTCGCGGTTGAAAATAGGTTGCACATCGTTTTTCAGACTTACATTTGTTGGGAGACCTTCAAAGGATGCAACTTCATCGTAGTAACACGCATTTAAGCCTGTAGCTATTAGAAGAGCAACTACCAGGTAGACAAGATACTTTTTCATAAGTAGGGTGTTTACTTTTTATTTCTCATGAGTGAGTTGATGCGGACCTTAACAATTTCACCAATGTTGGTATTACCTGGTAAGAAATCTGCAAGTGCATTCATTTCAAATTCTGAATAAAGTCCGGCAGCGTATGCTGTACCGATATCAAATTTGGGAGCGAAGTACATTTTAACTGTAACCACTTTTGTGATACCCAGGAAAGTAAAATTAGCGTCTACCAAAAATCCGGCATCCGTGCTGCTGTATCTGCCTGTGCCTGGTATGGATACAAGAGTTGCAAGATTGGCTGGCTCATCAGTATTGGTGCCATTTGTTCCAAAAGTTGAGAGTAAACAACCATCATCTCTTCCCGGTTCGCTTGTGTTAACTGAATTTAATCGAACATGACCATTAAAGGAAATGTTAGCGGGAACTGCCTCATCGAAGTTCAAGCTATTAATAATGAAGTAATCGAACCGACCTGTGAGCAGCGATCCAAATTGCTTATAAGGTGTTTCCCACATCACATTGGAGTGTGATTTATCATGGTACCAGATACCCGGACCAACGCTTGTAATATTACAATCCGTACAGGTAATGATCTCATTACCGTGTTCAATTGGATCGGGTCCGACTACAGGTATTACGTCTTCATCCTCGTGTTGGCATTGCATGGCAAAAAATCCCACAAACAAAACCAGGAAGACAGCTGTTAGAACTTTAATTTTTTTCATAGCAGTTATGCGTTTGCGTTTAATGATGTGTCGAATCTAGATCACAACAGTATTTAACTTTGTGATGAAAGCTTTGATAAAATATGATTTTTGTCATCCCTCTAAGGACGATTGTGAGGATAGCCCATTTGGCTTAAGCCAAATAATGTGATCAATGGGATGTGGCTAACAAGAGAGTTTTTTGATGGAAATTCAGAGCAGGATTTTACTCCCGTTTATAAAGAGTTCTTAAAAGAAAAGGAAGATCAGCCCGAGCTGTTTTAAAAAAAGACCTTCGTGCCTTATGTCTTCGTGGCAGGAAGTAGCCACAAAGCCACGAAGACACCAGGTGGATTCAATGAATCGTTATATGGAGTTTACAACCTGATGGTATCCCCGATTTTGGGCGTGACAGCATTAATTTTAAATTGTTTTTTTATGCAAGCGGCAAGTGCTTTCCTTGGTTCATCTTCGCCATGTGTGATCACCAGTTTTGGTTTTGAAGGTGCCAGGTATGAAAACCATTTGAGCAAATCAGTTTGTCCGGCATGGGCGCTAAAACCATTCAGTGTATGAATTTGTGCTCGCACCACTTTCTCTTCACCAAAAATTGAAATCTTCGGAGCCTTCTCCACCAATCGTCTTCCTATAGAACCGTAGGATTGGTAACCCACAATTAGCACACGGGTATTTGGATTGCTGATGTTATGTGACAGGTGATGAAGAATTCTTCCTCCATTGCACATACCGGCTCCCGCCAGAATCATACAAGGTCCTTTTACATTGTTTAATGCCTTGGAAGAATCTGCTGTTTGACTGGCAATAAAATATTGCTCGTTCAACGGAAAGACACCTTTCTTTTTTAAGGCATGGTATTCCTCATCCAATAATTCCTGGTGATTGCGATATACATTAAACGCACTCAACGCCATGGGGCTATCCAGATAAACGGGAAAAGTTGGTATTCTTCCCGAATGAAATAAATCTGCCAGGTGATAAATGATTTGTTGCGCACGACCGATAGCAAAAGTTGGCACGAGCATTTTTCCTCCCGATTCACTTGCTTCCTTAACGATGGTTTCAAACTCTTTCAATGTTTGGTCGTATGGTTTATGATCACGATCGCCATAAGTGGATTCCAGGAACACCAGGTCAGCATTTGAAAAGTGTTCGAAGGGTTTTAACAAAGGCATGGTGAGGGGACCAAGATCGCCAGAGAAAACAACGGTTTTCTTTTTTCCTTTTTCTGTTACGTCCAGTTTGATACTTCCCGAGCCAAGCATATGGCCGGCTTCAATCCAGGTTGCTGTTATTCCTTCAGCAACATGAACAGGCGTGTTTGTTTGAATGGGGCGCGTCAACTCGCGCATGAACTCTACGTGTTCAGTTGTATAGAGCGGCTCCACCGGTGGTTCTCCTTTCTTCCAAAACTTCCTGTTCTTGCGCATGGCATCAGCCACTTGCAAACGTGCTGAGTCCTGAAGAATGATCTGGGATAATTCTAATGTCTCAGTAGTACTGTAAATGGGGCCATTGAAGCCAAACTTGACCAATAATGGGACACGACCAGTATGATCTAAGTGACCATGTGTAAGGAGTACCGCATCGATGTCTTTGACTTTAGCACCTTGTGGTAATTTATTTTTTGCTTCCGACATCTTTCCACCCTGAAACATCCCGCAGTCGATTAATATATTGGCTTTGTCGGTCTGCACAAGATATGCAGAGCCTGTCACCTCGCCACCTGCTGCTCCATGAATTTTAATTTTCATAGGTTTATTTTAATATTTCACCACGGATATCATTAGTGGCCATTTTAAAACTTTGCGACTCAGCGCCTTTGCGGTTTAAAATATAATGTTACTCTTTTAGGAAGGTATACTTATTCTTTTACCGCGAAGGCGCGGAGACGCAAAGATGATTATCGGATCAAATCGCCACCATCAGTTGCTATTTCGGTTTGAATTCTGATCGAATAAAATTAACAACT
>DASTYM010000209.1:0-6728 GCA_035764995.1 Cyclobacteriaceae bacterium
AACAACAGCTGAAGGCCTGGATGAATTTATTACTGACGCCAGAAAAGCCCTGAATCTGAGAGACCTTTGCAAGGATAAAAAAACCAAATCGTTAAAAAAGAAAGCGGAATTATTCAGCGAAGGTGATCTTCCTGCTAATATCTACTTTATTAAATCCGGAAGCATAAAGGTGTCTCAATCACATCCTGATGGCAAAGAGTTGATTACCAATATTTTTAATGCCAATGATTTCTTTGGTTTTGAGCCCATTTTAGAGGGAACTAACTATCAGGGATCTGCAGTTGCCATGCAAGATTCGGAGGTGATCTCGATTCCGAAAAATGATTTTATTACACTTTTGCGAACACATCCGGATGTTTCAAAAGTGTTTATATCGTTTTTGTCCAAAAGAGTTTTGGAAAAAGAAAAGCAACTTTTGAACCTGGCTTACAATTCAATCAGGCAGCGTACTGCGGAAGCCCTCTTAAAGATTCGCGATCTGAAAGATCATGAGGAATATATTCAAATATCACGAGACGACCTAGCCAAGGTCGTTGGCACGGCACCAGAGTCTGTTATTCGTGCCCTTTCAGATTTTAAAGATGAAGGGCTTATCAAAATTGACGGAGGGAAAATAAAAATTGTGGCCCCGGAAAAATTAGAAAAGGTCATTCGCTGGAATTTTGCCAAATAGTCTGGCAAGTTTGATCGGTACGAGCTTGGCCCAAGAATCATAAATATTTAACTGTTTCTACACGAAGCCTCTTGGTTAGTTGATACATTCTGGGAATTCCGGTTGGAATTTCAATGTTCTCGATTTTCCTTTTGCCAATCTTCTCCAAATACATCATCAATGCCCGCAAGCTGTTTCCGTGTGCTACCATCAGGATGTTTTTCCCTTTCTTGAGTAATGGCTCAACATTCTTTTGATAATAGGCAAGAACTCTCTTGTATGTATCTTCAAGGCTTTCGCCTCCGGGTGGTTTTGATGAAAACCCTCGTCTCCACTTATGAATTTGTTCCTCCGAATACTTCTGTGCCGCTTTTGTTTTATTCATACCTTCTAACTCACCATAATTTCGTTCATTGAATGCATCCGTTCGAATAATAAGCGTTTGCGTCTTTGGAAGTCCCAATTCATTTAGTATGATTTCAATTGTACTATAAGCTCGTATTAAACCCGAAGTAAAAAAATTATGAAATCGCAGGTTTTCTCTGAGCATTTTTCGCCCGGCAACAATAGCCTCTTTTTCTCCAAACTTTGAAAGTGGAATGTCAAGTTGCCCGGTAAACTTGTTTTGTCGGTTATATTCAGATTGGCCATGCCTAACGATCACGAGGTACGCCATGATCATGAAGGGAAAAAATAATTAAAGAAGAATGTAAGAACAAAAATTAAAATACCACATACGATCAATGCAGCTATGATTGCTATCGCGAAGTATTTCTTTTGTTGATTCCTGAAACCTCTTGCCTTGTGGATAATAGATTGCGTTCGTAACATATAGCGAAAGTTATTTCATTGCGACTGTGTCGTGGAGCTGTCTCCTGCCTTTTTGGCTCTGCTTGAAATGGAATTCAAAAGATTCTCGAATTTCTCATCAATCTTTTCATTGATTGCATCCGCCAGGTCTTCACCTTTCTTTCGAATATTCTTTCTTGTTTTATCATCCTTATCCGGTGCCAATAACATACCAATGACAGTTCCTGCTGCAATGCCAGCTAAAACTCCTAATAGTGCCTTACCTGTTGTCATAATCGTTGTCCGTTTTGTTACAAGCAATTTAATTTTAGAACCCTGATGCACTTATGATAACTGTCATTTGCAATCAGGAGCTTTATCACTTTTAACTGATAGCCCAATGATCATACGAAAGCGTGATATTCGTCAGGAGTGATCGTGATAACAATCATGTGGAATTTTTCAAAACAAGACTGCTTTGTATATAGATTTCTGGTAAACTCTTACTTGAACATATATGAATACATATTCAGAAAGAAGAACACAAAAAAATGCCTTGCTTGAAACAAGTATTCAAAAGCAACAATCCTTAATTGCCGATTTAACCGGGAGAATAAAAGATCTATTGCACAAGGAAGGCCTTGGCAATGAGGACGAATTTGATAATAACGTCCGATCCCAGGAGGCGCAAGAAGCTCGTGAAATTGATTCGTTAAACAAAGAGCTTCAATTTGCAAAAGAAGAGCTCGATACCCTTCGGTATCTTGGAAACTTTCGCGAAACCATTCATTGCATTGCAGAACCGGGAGCTGTTGTGGAAACAGACAGGAGCACATTTTTTATTTCGGTTAGTACCGAGCAATTAAAGGTAAATGGAAAAACAATTATTGGCATCTCAACGGGTAGTCCATTGTATCAGGCGATGAAGGGTAAGCAAAGCGGGCAAAAGTTTCATTGCAAAGGAATCGATTATAAAGTGGTTAATATATATTGATGATAACCTGGAGATATAAGTCAGGCCTTACCTGATGAACGTCTTGTGTCCGAATAACATTCGTCATATAACAATTACAAATAACTGATGTCTTTGGTCCATAATTAACCTTATGATACGTTTACTGGTTTTGCTCATTGCGCTTTATGGTCTGATTTCCTGTAGTTCAACTCAGATGAGTGTTCATTCGGATATTGATCCAGACTATGATCTTTGGACATATAAGACTTTTAACTGGGGTCGAAAAATTGATATTGAAGCAGGCCGAAACCCCCTGTATTATAATGAGCTCAACGACAAGAGAATCAAGGCAGCAGTCAACCAGGAATTAACTGCCCGGGGATATTCCTTCACCGAATCAGATCCAGAACTTATCGTCCATTACCATATCATTGTTGATGATCGCTCGGTGGTCAGGACTGAACCTTACGGCTACAATTATGGACCCTACTGGACAACGATGAAATCCAATATTTATGCTTACCATGAGGGCACGCTGATCATTGACCTGATGGACAAAAAAAGCAATAATCTGATTTGGAGAGGCTGGGCGGTGTCAGTTATTGATGAGGTAGAGGAAGTCGATGATCTGATAAAAATTGCAGTCGGGAAGATTTTCAAAAAGTTTCCAAAAAACAAAAAGTAATATAGCAAGAAAACTATTTGTAAGTTGGTTTATACATTTTACCGGTGATAAATGCTCCAATATCTGTCGGCCTCTCTACTCCTGCCAACCCGGAGTCGAAAATCAGCTTCGCAACCTTTTCAGCTACCTTTATTGACACATACAAAATATCTTTAACGTGCGGATAGATTAACCCTTTTTCAAAATCCGCCTGTGAAACTTGTTCAGCAACCGCCTCAGCAGCTGTAATGAGCATTTCATCAGTTACTCTTTTTGCTTCGGTGGCAAAAATAGCCAGTCCTAATGCCGGGAAAATAAACACATTGTTGCCTTGCCCAGGCGTGAAAATTTTATCTTCATAGGTTACCGGAGCAAATGGACTTCCACTGGCAAAAATGGCTTTACCTTTGCTCCATCTATACGCTTGTTCGGCAGTACATTCAGAATGAGAAGTTGGGTTCGAGTATGGAAAAATAATCGGACGCTCATTGATCAAACTCATACTTTCGATTACTTCCTGATTGAATGCTCCACCCACGGTACTAACACCTACTATCGCTGTAGGTTTGACTTTCAGGATTGATTCAGCAAAACTATTACACGGTTCATGCTCATGAGCAAACTGAATTTGAAAATCAACCAGATCCGTTCGTGACTTAACTAAAAGGCCCTTCACATCAAACATCCAGATATGTTTCAAAGCCTCTTCCCTGCTTAAGCCATCTTTCTGAAATTTTTGCACCAGCATATCGGCAATTCCAAAAGCAGCAGCACCTGCTCCTAAAAATAAAAACCGCTGTTCCGTAAATGGTTTTTTCAACAAGCGGCTAATGGCTACAAAACCCGCAGTTGCAATGGCCGCTGTACCCTGAATATCATCGTTAAATGTACATACCTGGTTACGGTATTTATTTAAAATGTGAACCGCTATCCTTCCGTTAAAATCTTCCCATTGAACACATATCCTGGGAAATACTTCATAAATGGCTTTTACAAACTCTTCAATAAAATCATCGTACGCTTTACCTTCCACTCTTTTTTGTTTTAAGCCTGAGTATAAGGGATCCTTTAAAAAATTCTCGTTGTTGGTTCCAACATCCAGCACAATTGGAAGCGTATATTCTGGCGGAACGCCTGCACAACTTGTGTACAAAACCAATTTTCCTATTGGAATACCAATACCGGAAATTCCCAGATCACCCAATCCCAGAATTCGTCCTCCGTCAGTAACTACTGCAAAACGAACATCTTTGACGGGCCAGTTTTTTAATATTGATTTTATATGGCCTTTATGTTCAATGGAAATGAAAAGTCCGCGGGGCCGTCTTGCAATATGCCCAAAGCGTTCGCACGCCTCCCCTACAGTGGGGGTGTATACCAGGGGTAAGAAGGTAGCGGGGTCGCTTGTAATGGTTTTGAAAAACAACGTCTCATTGGTATCCAACAAATTGGAGAGATAAACATATTTATTTATCGGACGATCAAAGTACCTGAGTTGTTCATTTACGCGAAGAATTTGGGTCTCCAGTGTTTCAATTTTATCAGGTAACAATCCTTCAAGCCCATACTTCTTTCTCTCTTCGCGGGTAAAAGCTGTTCCTTTATTGTAGCGCGGGTTTCGCAACATTGAATAACCTGATTTTTCCATTTTATTCTGTGTTTAAAATATCAAGCTTGATTTTTCATATTATGAGATAAGCAACACCCACAAAATTATCAACGCTGGTCCAAGCAAACCGATGAGAATGCCTCCCAATCTGAAATCTTTTTGCTCAATAAAACCTGTACTGTAAGCAATTGCATTAGGCGGGGTTGACACTGGCAAGAACAATGCTGTTGATGCGGATAAACTAATAATCATCGCCACTTCAACATGATTATCAGGCAAGATAGCCATTCCTAATGGGATAAGAACGGTGCTGGTGGCGGTATGACTCATGATATTTGAAAACAGCATGGTTGCATAACCGAGCAGTAAAAAGAAACCTAAGTCAGGCACATCAAGGGTGGCTATTCTTGCAGCATACAAATCCAGTAGCCCGGTATGTTGCAGGGCTGTACCCAGCGATAAACCTCCTGCCACCAGCAACAGTGTATCCCAGCCCATGCCTCGGACGTCTTCTCCACTCAAAATCTGCGTGAGCGGAAGAAACACTAATGGCACCGCTGAGACTGCTGCTGCGCTGAGGTGATGAAAAGAGGGTGTCAACCACAGCAACAAGGTAACAGCAAGTATTATTAATACTGTCCAACGCTTCAATGGTGACGCTTCGCCATCATGGGCATGCTTATGAGGAACCAATGCACGCAATGACATGGGTGTAGCTTCCTTCATGAAAATTTTTACCAGTACCCACCAGGCCAACCAGGTCAGGATAATGGTAACAGGAAGTCCGTACAGAACCCAGATAATGAAATCAATCGGCTTGTTTACACTAACCAGCACGCCTGCTGCAATGGCATTGGGCGGGCTGCCAATGAGTGTACCCATTCCACCCGTAGTAGCTGCAATGGGAATACCGAGTATCAATGCTTTACTGATGGATGATTTCTTTCCTAACTTTCGCAACAAGGGCATCAATGCGGCAACCACCATAGCCGTGGTGGCGGTATTTGAAATGAGCATGGAGGCAATCATCGTAATTGTCATCATGCCGAATAAAATCCATTTAGGATTCGTACCACATACTCTGAGTGTTCCTTTTATAAGGTCCACTTCGAGTTTTACTTTAGTCATGGCAGAAGCTAAAAAAAATCCACCCAACATCAGCCAGACCACGCTGCTTGAAAATGTATTTACGTAAATATGAATATCTTCTGGTGTTGTGATAAACATTTTAGTACCAAGAGTATATCCTAAAAAGGCGATGATGAACAAGCCCACGGCAAAAGGCGGTACGGCTTCTGTTAACCAAAGACCAGCAGAAAAGACAAGAAGAAATAGAACATAATTTTGCGATTCAGTAAACCCTGGCTCATGCACGAGCCAGGTCATACCCATTGCTGTCAGGAGAGAAAAAGTAAAGTAAATCAATTTTCTGTTTCCACTCACGGCATTCTCATCTGTGACACTCATATTTTACACGCTCGTTTCAAAGAGTTTCTTACTGAAGTATGATCAAAAAAATCGAGAGAAGTTTTTTTATAGTTGCATTATTCAGACTTTCATTTGGAAATTCATTTTGATGCTGCTTTTGTGTGTTTCGTTTACAACTGTGTGTTTCGTTTACAACCAGTTAAAAATACCTTCCTGATTTTGCTTTGTATCTGAGAATGGTCATATCGAATTATGACTTTTTGGGGCGGCAGGGCGCATTCAAAGTATCTTATGTTCTGATAAAAATCAGCACTGATTATGATCAGCATCATAGTTCCATTTTAGATTCTGTGTAATATTTGGATATTACTAAACAAAAAAGGAGGATATATGTCACTGATTAAACGTTCTGACTGGCCGTCCTTAGGAAACGGCCCATGGTTATCCAATTTCCTGGATAACGATCGATTTTTCGATTCCGATTGGCTGAAGAAGCAATCGGTTCCGGCAGTTAACGTAAGGGAAACAGAAAAGAATTTTGAAATAGAGGTTGCTGCTCCCGGGCTTAACAAGAAAGATTTCAAAATCACTGTTGACGATGGCATACTCACTATCTCTTCAGAAAAGAAAG
>DASTYM010000210.1:0-4883 GCA_035764995.1 Cyclobacteriaceae bacterium
TTTATCGGATATGAAAATAACACTATAGGCAACCTGGTCATTGATAAAAAATGTGACCTCATCCTGGGTACACTTAAGCTGCAAACCACTGCTAAGGTTCTCAATGAGGTTGTAGTTGAAAGTCAGCGCCAGCTTATTGAAGAAAAAGTCGATCGCACGATTTACAATGCAGAAAATGATGTAACAACCAAAGGAGGCGATGCTACTGATGTTTTAAAAAGAGTACCCATGCTCTCTGTTGATATGGATGGTAACGTATCGATGCGTGGAAGTTCGAATATCCAGGTACTCATTAATAATAAGCCATCAACAATCATGGCATCCAGCATTGCTGATGCGTTAAAACAAATTCCGGCCGATCAGATCAAAACGGTTGAAGTAATTACATCACCCTCCGCCAAATATGATGCAGAAGGTTCTGCAGGTATCATCAACATCGTAACGAAGAAGAACACCTTACAAGGTTTAACCTTAAACATTGATGCCGGTGCAGGTAACCGCGGGGCTAACCTGGGGTTAAACGGTGCTTATCGTGCAAAAAAGATGGGCTTTTCTATCGGGGGTTTTGGCAGAGCGAATTATAATGTCAGCGGAAGATTTGAAAACGATCAACATACCCTTCAGGATTTTGCCGACCCTGTAGCTACTACAACTCATCAGGAAGCAGAGACCAGAAACAAGGGGCTTTTTGGCAACTATACACTGGGTTGGGATTATGATATCAATAAAAAAAATTCATTGGTGGCCTCTGCTCGCTTTGGCGCCCGAAACCACACAAGTTACCAGGATGACCTGCTGACTCAAATTACTGACGAGAACGGCATGACAAGTTCTTTACGAAACACAGAAAATGAAAACCTCAATAATTCTGTTGACTTAAATCTTACTTACACGCACTATTATGACAAGCCTCAACGTGAATTTAGCATCCTGGGAAACTACAGCAGGAATAATGGAAACAACAATTCTCTAAACTTGTTTGAATCAGAGAACGACATTGCTACCTCAAAAGGTTTTAAAAACCTGAACGATAGTTATAATCAGGAAATGACTTTCCAAATGGATTACCAAACACCCATTGGAGAAAATCAACAAATTGAATTCGGAGGAAAAGACATTTTACGCAAAGTGTTCAGTGATTTTTCATCTTATTCTGATGATGATGGCGATGGCATCTATGAGCTTTCATCCAATTCAACGTTGAGTAATAATTTGAACTACGACCAGAATATTATTGCAGGGTACCTGTCATACACATACACAACCAAATCAGCTTTTAGCCTGAAGGCAGGAACACGTTATGAATACACGACAATCAAAGCATACACCCAGACAGACGATGACATTGATATACCAGAGTATGGAGCATTAGTACCCAGTATCAACGTTTCGAAGAGACTGAAGTCAGGGAGAACGGTTAAGGCTTCTTATAACAGACGCATTCAACGTCCATCCATACGCTTTCTAAACCCAAACGTGCAGCCGGTTAACCCTTACGATGTTACATATGGTAACCCGACACTTGATCCCGAATACACCAACAACTTTGAGTTATCCTATAGCACATTTATAAAAGCGACCAACTTTACCGTTTCTTCTTTTTGGAGAAACACAAACAATGGTATACAAAGCGTACGCACGGTTGAAACAACACCTGACAACATCCAGCGCGTAACAACGACCTACTATAATATAGGTCAGGAGGATGCGGTTGGTGTAAACATCTTTGCTAATACTTCAATCGGTAAGTTGATGCTGAATGGAGGTGCAGATGTGTACTATTCAATGCTCGACAACAATTTACCTGTTGATCCAAACAATCCAGAGGATCCAAACCGTCAATCCAGCGCAAGCAATGAAGGATGGGTTGCAACAGGCCGCATGTTTGGTAGCTACAGTCTTTCAAAAGGCTGGGGGATTCAGTTCTTTGGTATGTATCGTGGACGTCAGATCCAATTGCAGGGTTCACAAAGTGGAATGGGTTTTTATAACCTGGGTATTCGTAAAGAATTCAATAACAAGAAAGGATCAATCGGAGCTGCAGCTGAAAACTTCTTCGCCACTGAAATGAAAATCAGAAGTGAAGTGGAATCGCCTTTAGTTAATCGTGAAAATTTGAATGTCCTGCGCAATATGGGCTTCCGTATTAACATCAGCTACCGCATCGGTAAAATGAGTTTAGACGGGCCTAAGAGAAGAAAATCAATTAACAATGACGACCTGAAAGATGGCGGTGATGGTGGCGGTGGTATGGATATGGGCGCTGCTGGTGGCGGCCAACAAGGAGGAGGCCGTGGTAATGGCAGTGGCGGAGCTGTAATGTTGGGTGGCGCAGGAGCTGCTGTTTCAAAACCTAAACCAACCGAAGCGAAGACTACAACTCCTGACAGCACC
This sequence comes from Cyclobacteriaceae bacterium, assembly GCA_035764995.1. Classification (GTDB taxonomy): domain Bacteria; phylum Bacteroidota; class Bacteroidia; order Cytophagales; family Cyclobacteriaceae; genus UBA2336. The sequence goes on from DASTYM010000210.1 coordinate 2,395, forward strand.
GCAACACCAGTAGACGCAACAGGTGTCTGGAACTACTCGATGGAAACACAAATGGGTGCAACCACCGGAAAAATCACCATCAAGAAAGAAGGCGATGTTTATAGCGGTACCATTTTCAACTCGCGTAATAATAGGGAAGTGCCTTTCACATCCGTTACCGTTGTTGGAAATGAACTGACGGCTGTCTACACTTCAAACTTTGGCGGAAACGAAGTACAAATAACAATTTCAGGTCCTATCACCGGAGACGTGTTCGATGGAACAATGAACTTTGGTGGTATGCGCTCGATGCCATTAAAAGCAGAACGCGCGAAGTAATTTTTAAAAATCGATAAGAATCGCGGGCGCAAATCTTGTACTCGCGATTTTTATTTTTCAGCGATCCCCCTCATACGCCTGACAACAGAGGCATCCGTAACCCAGCTCCCCCAATCATCTTTTAATGCGTCCGTAAACCGGATCAAATCATTGTGCTTGGGGTTTTTACTGGTTATGTACCGCCTTGCGGAGAAGTGTATTTCTTTTACACCCGTTTTTGATACAAGTGTTGCAATGTTTTCTTCATTTACACCAGACCCAGGCATGATTACAATTCTTCCGTTTGCCTGTTGATTAAGTTGGGTAATCAGATCAATGCCTTGAATGGCCTGAGGTTTTTGTCCGGAAGTCAAAATTCTGTCGAAGCCAACTGAAATACAATCTTCCAGCGCCCTCAACGGGTCGCGCGTCATGTCAAAGGCACGATGACAGGTTACTTTCATGGGACGTGCCAGTTCAATTAGTTCTTTGTTTCGTTCCATATCGATTCTACCATCACTGGTAAGAATTCCAAATACAACACCGTCTACCTTCAATTGTTTACACACTTCAATATCACGTTTCATCGCTCCAAACTCATGATCAGAATAACAAAAATCCCCACCTCTCGGACGAACCATGACAAACACATTGATGCTGAGGTTTTTCTTTGCCTGTTCGATCACACCAACGGACGGTGTTGTGCCGCCTTCGCTTGGATTATCACAAAGTTCAATACGATTCGCTCCTCCCACCTGAGCCTGAATGGCAGATTCTATATTAAAGACTACAATTTCAATAATCATGGATAATAACTGGCTGAGCGAACTACAATATTGTTTTTATCAGCGGTGGTTATCGTGTACACAAACGTATTCGTTGTTGAATACGCACCAACTTCGCCATCCTTCGAAATAGCAAGGAATGCAACATTCAGCTCCTTCGCTTTCTCACCATGTTTTTTGATGACCCGTTTGATGGCTTCTTCACATGCTTCCTGCGCTGATTTCCCCTGACGCATGATCTCTATAATAGTATGGCTTCCTGCAATTCTGATCATCTCTTCACCCACGCCTGTGGCAGTTGCGGCTCCAACCTCTCCATCCACAAACAGGCCCGCACCAATAATGGGAGAATCTCCAACACGTCCATGCATTTTATACGCCATGCCGCTGGTTGTACATGCTCCGGAAAGATTTCCGCTACTGTCCAGCGCTAATATTCCAATGGTATCATGCTGTCCCGGATCGTGATATGGTTTGTATTCTGATTTCTTCAGCCACTCCTTCCACGCTTTTTCAGATTCTTTTGTTAACAGATTCTCTTTTTTAAAACCCTGCTGCAATGCAAATTGCTCAGCGCCCTTTCCGGCCAGCATGACGTGTGGGGTTTTTTCCATTACTGCCCGTGCAATCGAAATCGGGTGCATAAAATTTTGAACAAAGATCACCGATCCGCAATTTCCGTTTTCATCCATGATACACGCATCAAGCGTTACTTTCCCTTCCCGATCGGGTAAACCGCCATATCCTACTGAAGTATCTTTAGGATCAGCCTCGGGAACACGCGCACCCTTTTCAACTGCATCCAGTGCCCGGCCACCTGTTGACAAGACAGACCATGCTGCATCATTGGCCCGTGTATTATTCCAGGTTGAAATAACAACTGGTTTATTTTCTGGTGAATTTCCAAAAGCAAAAAGCTTTTGTAATGGTAAGAAAGAGGTGCCCAGGGCTGTGAGCTTAAGAAAATCTCTGCGCGTTTTAGATTTTGATGCTTTCATTTGTTGGCGTGATCAGGTGTGAGTGTGTTAAGGTGCTTAGGTGTTAAGGTGTTAAGGTTGCTTGTGCGATACAAGTGCATAATGCTAATTTACAAAAACATTAACACGTTAATACATCAACACGTTAACACATTAACACATTAACACTTTAACACGTTAACACGTTAACACATCAACACGTCAGCATCTCACTCAATCACTCTCCTGGCTTTTCTGAAGGCCTTTTGATAATACTCCTGCTCAAGGTTGGTTTCTACCACGCCCAGGGAACTGGAGGCATGAATAAATTTTACATTCTTTCTTCGAACGTCTGTTACCAGGCCTACGTGCGTGATTTCGCGTTTCTTCTTTCCCGTGGCAAAAAAGAGCAAATCGCCCGGCTGAAGTTCTTCCATGTCCACCTTCATCC
>DASTYM010000211.1:0-7469 GCA_035764995.1 Cyclobacteriaceae bacterium
TGATCATCAACACCAAAATGGTCGTCCATGGATAGCCCCATGCTAAATAGGGCCGTGGAAGGTTTGGTTCTGTTTTTCTCAAGCGGAGATGTGCCGAGAAACTCAATGCCATCACGACAATAGACATAAACGAAGCAAGGGAAAAAAGTTGTTGAAAAGATCCAACGGTGATTAAGGCAAAACTGATGATGCCCGAGAGAACTAATGCAACTACCGGAGTGCCGCCTTTGTTTACTGCTGTTCCTTGCGGAATAAAAAATCCATCACGACTTAATCCAAATAAAATACGTGGAGGAATCATCATGTAAGCATTTAAAATACTGACCAATGAAACAATGGAGATAACCGTTACAAACGCAGCACCTGAATCTCCAAAAACAACACGAGTCACCTCAGAGGCTACGAGCGGAGAATTGGCGACAGCTCCTATCGGCAGCACATACATGAATGCCACATTCAAAATGACGTAGATGGCCATCACCAGAATTCCACCCGTGAATAACGACTTGGGAATATTCTTTGCCGGGTTCTCATCTTCTTCCGCAAAGAAACTGTTCGACCACCAGCCATTGTAGGCCCCCATCACCAACTGAATGGATTTCAGAAAGCCGATGAGAATTCCACCTTCAAACAAAGGAGCGGTCTGGTTAAACGCTTCGCGATCAACTTTTACAACGAAACATGAAACGATCAGCACGGTAAAGAATAAAACTTTTAACACGCTGGTCACCTGTTGCGCGATACTTCCGCTTTTAACTCCACTGAGATGATACAAAAAGAACAACACTAAAAATCCGAGCGCCATGATTGTTTCGTTTCCTTTCAAAGCAGGGAAAAGAAGCGCCATGTATTCGCCAATTACAATACAGAAGTATGCGGGAGCGATTGCATTTAGAATGTAGTCAAACCAGCCGCTTAAAAAACCCGCATAGTCTCCAAAAGCACGCTTGACGTAATTATAAGGTCCACCAGCTTTGGGAAGCATCACTGCCATTTCCGCGAAGGACCCAGCGCCCAGCAAAACATAAATTCCACCAAAAGCCCAGCAAGCAAGAATGAGCCAATAACTATCGAGCATGCCTGCAATGGTTCCGGGCGTACGAAGAATACCCACACCAATTGTACCACCAACCATCACGGCAATGCCGAAGCCGGCACCTAACACTTTTTTTAATTCATTTTTTTGCTGACTCATGCAGGTAGATTTGGTTCAAGTAACTGTAGCTTGAAAGATAGGATAAAAAATCAAACTTGATACACTCATCAACCGCTGTACTATTTTTTTCTGCTGGATTTCTTACCGGAACCCAAGTCGGCAAAAGATTGAAAGCGTTTGACGGAGGATGCTACAGTGGTTTTCTGACTCTTCGACAGTGTTGTAAAGGGAACAATCTCAACATCAACCTTATTCTTGCTCATGGTTCGTTGCCATGTACCCTCGATGAGCCCATTGATTACAACCATGCGGTTGAAAACAATGCTGGCTTTGTGACCTTGCAGTTTTTTGCTTTTAAGGATGCTCCGATCCTTGTAGCTCATTCCGTATTCATCATAGTCGGGCATCAGGAAAGAAGTGTCCAGTGTAATCTTCTTTTTGTTGGATGGCGGTAAGAAAATGTACTCCTGACCATTAACAGTTTCCCTGATAAATTTTGAATCGAGGGATGCGGCCCCTGCAATGGCGTCTTTCACCGTTAATCCAGACCAATATGCAAAATCCTGAACAGTGACCGGTCCCCGACTGGTGAAATACCGCTGCGCAAATTTGGCTAGTGCTTCTTCTCGCGAGATCTTTTTCACGGCTGGTACCCGCTCATCTATTAACGCATACGTAAACTGTTTTCCTTCGCGCGGACCGCTGCAAATGAGTTGCTCGAGTTCGGCATACATCATGATGTACGCGAGGCGTATTCCTTTCTGCCCTGGTTTCGGTCCATCAATCTTGATTTTATTCTTGAGGAGAATCTTTTCTAATGCCGTGCGCGTAAGAAATTTTCCACCTTCCAATGCCTTCGCAATGATGTTGTTAGTGCGTGTGAGAAGCTTTTTGTCTATTTCTACCTGCCGGGCCATGTATGCGTTGGCAGCATGAACACGTGGCGCGGTAAGCATCAACAACCAACGAATGTCTTCCGGAGCAACAAAATGCCAGGTTGGGCGCATTACATGCGTGCGTAAAATGGCGCCATCGTTAAATTCTTTCTCAATGGTTGATTCCGTAACATTTTTTAGTCGGAGGGCGATGGCCCATTTCGCCATCGCATACTCTTGTGCCTGCATGGCGCCCATCCAGTGGACAACTTCGGCAGGCGTTTGTAAATTTGTTGCTGAAAGTTGCTGATTATCGAGGCGAATGCGGATGATGTCGGTGTCGGTCATAAGAATTGGAGGATGTCGCTGATTTTTTCAACCTGTTTGAAGTTTGCATGATCAACAGTAGCTTCTACCTTTTCGTGTGCCCAGGTGACGTGGTAGGGAATGTGGATCCCATGGCCGCCAATATTCAGGATTGGTAAAATGTCAGATTTTATTGAGTTTCCAATCATCATTAGCTCGGCTGGCTTGATGTCAAGGTGCTTAATCAATTTTTCAAAATCAGGTTCTTTCTTTTCAGACATGATTTCGATGTGGTGAAAATAATTGATCAATCCTGATTTCTTGAGTTTCCGTTCCTGGTCGAGCAAGTCGCCCTTGGTGGCCAAAACCAATTTGTATTTTGGTATAAGAGTTTTTAGTACATCTTCAACGCCATCCATGAGCTCTACTGGTTTATCGAGCAGTTCTTTCCCGATTGCAATCATTTTTTCGATGCGTCCCATTTTGACAGTGCCGTCAGAAATACGAATGGCTGTTTCGATCATGGAAAGCATGAACGCCTTGATACCGTAGCCATAAAGGGAAATATTTTCTATTTCCGTCTTCAGTAATTCACGCTGAACAGTATGCTGTGGCAGGTAATCTTCGAGCAATTCACAGAATTTTTGCTCCGACTGCTGGAAGTAATGTTCGTTGTGCCAAAGCGTATCATCCGCATCGAAAGCAATTATTTTAATCATGGAATGGAAGTTTTTGGATTATTCTTTCTCAACTGTTCAATGACCTTGTTAATATTCCTCGTCCGAGATACTTCTGATTTAAGATAGCTAAGATATTTTAGAATTTCCTTTTGACGGGAAAGTGCAAGTTTTTTAAAGACTGAAAGCAAGTTGTGTGTGCTCAACACGTCTTTAAATGACTTTAGCAACGGAAATTCTCTTTTCCGCGAAGCAAAATTCTGCTCGATAGAGAAGTGTACAGTTTCTCCAAGAGCTACTTTCGCGCCTTTCAGCATGGGATCATTTACAAACAATCTGTATGACTCACCTTTAACCGGGACCAGTGTTTGTTTGAACGGGTGATTTTGAATTTTTCCCTTAATGGGGATATATCCCTTCTGCGGCTTCATGGTATCGGTGATTCTCCGTGGTACTTTCACGCAAGGATTAATTTCGACTTTATAAATCTTTGCTTTGAAGGAGAAGGCCATGAATCAAAGGTAACTTAGCCATTTGTTATCCTTATGCCTGGTTTTGTATTGATCATACCATTTACACAATGGGTACAAAAGCAATACGACAAAAACCCACACGGCATAAACTCCCAATAAACCAAAGCCCTCACCGGGTATGATGAAATAAAATGGGAACTGTGATTGAATGGAAGCAGTTGCTTCCTCCATGGTATGGCCCCTCACAAAAAATGCGATGGCAGCCAGAGCATGAATAAGGTACAAATGCAGGATGTAATAAAAGAATGCTACGCGACCAAAGGTTCGCATGGCTTTAGTAAACCAGTTCTTAACATTCTCTAAGAAAGGCAGGATGATCAGCGCTGGGCCCACCATAATACACATAAACAACAACGATGCAGGGTATTTATTTACGTTCAGGAATGAAAACACGGTAGCCAGGAAATTCCTTTGAACACTCCAGTCGTGGGGATCGCCATATACATTTGTAAAACGCAAGACGACAAAGAGAATGAGTGCTCCGATGCCAAGCCGGACCAATACCTTCTTTCGCTGTTCGGCCGAAAATTTTTCCGTAAAGAAAATACCAGCGCAATAACCGAGAATCATCAGTCCGAGCCACGCCACAAACGGGTACACCAGAAATAAGGAATGACCCGGTGCATACTCATAGGGTACGAAGGCGCCATGGTGCAATAAGTCCCACCAGAAGCCTGCTTGAAAACCAGGAGCCGATTCCGGAAAATCCAATAGGTTGTGGCCGAATACGATGATAGCTCCGATCGACAGAAGGGCGTTATAAGGTAAATAAATCATTATGCCGAGGAATACCATGCTGATCCCGATAGTCCAGATCACTTGTAAGAAATGAAAAGTATAATTCGGATTGAAAGACCACGCAAAGGTAATCACCACGACTTCCACTACAATAAGCCAAAGCCCCCTGGTAATTAAAAAGATACTTAACTCTTTTTTTGTTTTACGCTGACTTTGTAAAAAAATAGAGGTACCGGATAGAAAGACAAACACGGGCGCACAAAAATGGGTTACCCATCGTGTGAAAAATAAGAAGAAAGTGGTCGTTGCTGGATCCAGCGGGTCTGCGGTGTTCGCACCTACGTGAAAATAATCGCGAACGTGGTCAAGGGCCATAATTACCATCGCGATGCCGCGCAGGATATCAATGGATTCGATTCGGTTTTTAGTTAGGGAGGTCATGGAAGCGGAATATTGGATTTATCAATTTACTGAAAATGTTTGTTACGAAACATGGTGTGAATTGTTTTGGCGGCACGTTTCAAAAACTGGTCTTTCTGAACCAAAACTATTTTTTCTGGCGCAGGGCTGTGGCGATGGCTTCTTCTACAAGGGGTTCCATGATTTTATAACCCTCCAGGGTTGGATGCACGCCATCGTAGGCGACCGTTTTATCAAGCCCTTTTTCATTGTTTACCATTTTCGAGTAGTAGTCGCAGTAGACAACCTTGTTTGCTTTGCAGTAGGATTCAAGCAGGGAATTGAGTTCGATGACTTTATCTGCAGGCTTGATGGCCGGCCGCCATGGGAAATTGTTGGCAGGTAAAACAGATGAAACGACCACCCGAATTTTGTTAGCTCTTGCCAACTTCACCATCGACACAATGTTGCTGTGAATTTGTTGCACGGTAATCGGTCCGTTGTTTTCAGCGATGTCATTTATACCGGCCAGAATGACAACCACAGCAGGCTTCAAATCAACAACGTCTTGCTGAAATCGTAGCAACATCTGCTCGGTAACCTGGCCACTAATACCACGATTGATGTAAAGTTTGTTCTTGAAAAAAGTTGTGTCGCTGTCTTTCCAAACTTGCGTGATGGAATTTCCCATGAATACCACACGTTTTTCTCCTTTTGCCGGAGGGGTGAGTTTTTGATTCTCCATTGCAAATTTTTTCAGGTTGGCCCAGTCTTTTGGTTTTTCTGTTTGACTGAATGCTAAGAGCGAGTTTAAGAAGAATACGAATGTGAGAAGCTTTTTCATGTGATTGGTGCAATGTTCGCTTATGCGGCTTTTTAACTTATTTGTTAGTTCGTGTTATATTTTAATCAAATTCAATGCTACGTAAGCAGTGGCTCCATAGATAAGTTGTCCAATGTATAATATGGCAAGACTTTTTATAATGGTTTTAATCCAGGTATCTGCAAAAAATTCTTTGTGAGATTTAAATAGTAAGTATAAGACTACTATCATTTCGGGTAGCAGCATGTATATGGCAATATTGTTAAATAAATAAACAAGCGGAATGGATAAGGTTAAAATAAGTACCAGCTGGCCCAGCAAATAGATGTACAGTACTGACAGTTCTGTAAAAAAGAAGCCTCTTTTTCTGTAAATAAAATAACTGACAATTTTTAGAAACAAGATCATTCCAAAATAGAATAAATCAAGGTAACGGCTGATTACTTCTAAATACAGGTTTCCGAAATCGTCAAAACTTTCTGGTGAAAAGGGTCTGGAGGAATTAAAGACTAAATTTTTAATCGATTTGCTTTCATGGTCTTTGAAGTCAAGCAGGGAAATCAAAATGAAATAGATTGCTGTCCAGAAGATAAGATATTTTAATGGGCTGTAATATTTTTTTGTTCGTCCATGGATAAAGTCTAAAGCTGTTTTTCCCGGACTTATCCAAAGTTGCTTAACCGTGTAGAGAAGTCCCTTATCAATTTCAAAAACATCATCAACGATTAACCTCCACAAACTTTTGATTGTCAATCTGTCCATAACTTTTTGCCCGCACTCGTTGCAATAGTTACCTACAAATTCATTGTTGCAATTTTTGCATTCCATAAGCCAATTGATTAAGCGGACTTGCTTATAAACCGTTGTGAATAAAGGTTGTCTCGAAATAGCTTGCTACGAAAGTCTGCATGGCGTTCAAACGAGTAAAAGTTGTTTTGACTAACTTGTCACTTGATCCTGTACTCCTTACGTAGTGCTGCCAGTAGCTTTTTGTTGACCTCAACATACGAAGCGTAAAAACCTCTTGTTGTGCTCATATGAATATGCCTATGGAGCCCAAGTATATTACTTACTGTTTCCCTATTAAACTCTGATAGGTTTCCTATATGATACCAAGCACTTGTTTTTTCTTCTTCATAAAGTTTGAGGCCATCAACTATTGAGACCGATCCATATTGAGTTAACCAGTCAAAGAACCTTTGGTCATTATGCCGAGTAACAAAAGGAATTAACTGACCATGATTGATATCAAGCTCAAGATTGTTTCCTGTTCGTAAATTATATATCGCTACTGATAACATTCCGATTAAATACTGAATCTCATTGCTTTTGAATCGCAGAGCTCCAGAGTTTTTTAGTTGTTCAAGTACTACATCTCTTGGATAAAATCTTGGACTCACCATTAAGCCTCTGTAAAAATTCAGGACGTATTCTTTGGAGGGTCTTTGCAAACTACTGTCCAGTACGTAATTTTTTAATCTGTTGAGGGCTGAATCTTTTTTCAGTCTGCCAATCATGATTCGATGAGCAACAATAGAGTCAGCAAGAAGCTCATCATAAAGGTCCAGAGCCAACTCCTTGGCTTGTTTTTCTTCCGATATCTTTTCACGATAGTTTTCTGCCAAAAAGCCTAAGAAGACAGCAAGAAAAACTAAAATAAATTCAGTCAAGTAACGAGTCCACGTTTTTGTTTCTGGCAAGCTGGTGTCACTTTTCTTTGTTGTTGCTTGGGATTCCTGGCGGTCACTCATAGAATTCATGATATTACTTTTTCTGTTAGCTATAATGCCAGTCCGGCCATTTGTATATAATGAAACCGAAACTTAATGAGGACACCGAACCCGCCAAATTGAATATGCACAGTGTTGTGGGGCGTTTTTGTTTCTCCAATCTTAATTCTTTAGCTCGTACCTTACCTGTGTCCCCAACTTGTATTGTCCTTCTATGTACCAAGTCAACATG